>CACZSV010000020.1 GCA_902783925.1 uncultured Coriobacteriaceae bacterium | reverse complement strand
GATCTTGGATATGTGAGCCCGAAGCGCTACCGTGAAGAGCGAGGTCTGGCAGCGTAGGAAACGGTCCAAATATTCCACCGCAGCCCCAAATGTAAATTGTGAGACGCTTGTTTGGAGCCGGCCGTCATTCATTGCTTGGCTGATGGATTCTTTCATCGCAGGCCTGCTGCGCGCGCAGCGGTATCGCATGGTTTGTGAGACGTTTATCTGGAGGCGGTTGTTATACATTGCGTTGTTGGTGAATCTGCCCTTGCGCTGGTTCGATGTATTCGCTGCAAAGGATCAGCAGACGACATAACGTATTGGTTTGGTGAGGTTGATTCGCCTGAACGCCGTGCGTATTTGCCCGACGAGATTCCTAGTTTTCCCGAGCCCCCCGCCATTGATGTCAATTGTTATTCTGAGACGCTCGAGGATGTTCTTTTTCCATTTGACGAGGCCGACGCAAACAGAAGAGTTGATTTAGGCAATGTTGATGAACCTGTTATTGCAACGCCAGATGGAATAATTGAACTCGGCGTATTCGGTAGGCAGAAGCGGGCCAACCGAAGGCATCTCAAAACGCGTCTCCTGAGCAAAAGGCTTCCTGCAAAATCGTTAATTACCGCTAGCCGTAAGATGAGTTTTGCCTCGCCGGAGCTAATCATCGCGCAACTAGCCGTCAAGTATTCTCCCGTTCAGCTCGCCCAAATCATCATGGAGTTCACGGGAACGTATTCTCTGTCACCAGATGCTTCCGACTCGAGATATGAGACACGGTTTGGCGTTCCTCAAGTAACTACTGTCTCTCGGATTAATGCGATGATGCAGCATATGCCACGTGTAGTCGCACGTCATAAGCTCGTAGATGCTCTCGAGATGGCAATTGAGGGATCGGCATCACCTACCGAGACGATAATTGCTCTCATGCTTAGCCTGCCGGCAGAAAATGGCGGTTACGAAATGGGCGCTCCCGTACTCAATCCTCGAATAGCAGCTCCTGAGAACCTGCGCGAGCATCTATTGCAGAGGGAGTACTATCCTGACATCTTTTTTCAGGATTGTTATGCAGATGTCGAATACGAGAGTACGGCATTTCACCTTGACCCGGTCACTGCTAATTGGCAGCATCACGAGTTAGCGCTATGGCGGGATGTCACGGCCGATAAAGCGGCAGATGACCGCAGGCGTATGCGCGAATTGCAGATGCTCGGTGTTCAGGTAATTCCTGCTACGCACAAAGACATCGCAAGTGCTGACAGCATGGACCGTCTCGCCTGGGCGCTTGCTCTTTGTCGGGAATGTTCAGGTGGCAGAAAAGCTAGCTCTCATATGGAAATGCTTGCGAATTATCGAAATCGCATGGCTCGCGAATCGTTGCTCGAAACATTGAAGGCAGGCAGCATGGCTTCGTCAAATCGCCGATGATCTTGAAAAAGAGTGATTGAGACGCCCTGCGGCTCATTTCGTTGGGCACAGCGCGCGCAGCGTCAACAGCGTATGCGGGTGACGGATGGAAGGCCGTTGCATCTGCTCTGGGGCAGGGACAAAAACAAAATAGCAGACAAATCGGCATATCCTAGCTATTCAATGTGCGGACTATTACAATGTGCCACCGAGTTTGTCGAATAACGCCACGAGGAGAATCGATGCAGACAAAGCAAGAAATGTTCCTTGATTTGATGGGCCAGCGCGATGTGCAGTTCATCATTCCTGTATACCAGCGTTCGTATGCCTGGACAGAAAAGCAATGCGATGACCTGTGGCACGATATCAACCGTGCCGGGCGTATCGGGTCGGTACATTTTATCGGCACGGTACTCTACAAAGCCGAAAGCATGGCAAGCGGTGACCAAGCCCGCCAACTTGCGCTCATCGATGGCCAGCAGCGGATCGCAACGCTCACTTTGCTGCTCGCATCGTTTAGGACGTACCTGCGCGAACATGAAGGCGTGCTCGAGGAAATTGACGCCGTGCAGCTCGACAAGCAGTATCTGCACGCACTCGACGGCGCGGAAGGTGGATGCAAGCTCATCCTTTCGCGTCTCGACCGCAATACCATGGTTGCTGTAATTAATGAAACACCTCTGCCCGAGGACAGCGCCGAGCGCGTGACGGAGAACCTCGAGTTTTTCAGGGAGAAGATGGCAGCTGAGGATTTCGACCCGCAGACGTTTTGGACGGGCCTGCTACATCTCCTGCTTATCGATGCCGAGCTTGGTGATGGTGACCATGCGCAATACGTATTCGATAGCATGAACTCGAAGGGTATGCCGCTTACGACGGCGGACCTCGTACGCAACCGATTTCTCATCGCCGAAAGCCATGAAGAACAGACGCGTCTTTACAAGGAATACTGGCTGCCCATCGAGAGCATGTTCGACGATGACAAGGAAGCGACCAAGCTCAACAACGCCATCAAGGGTTGGCTTGCCGTGAATTTGCCGGGTGTGCATGCGCGTTCGCGCGACGAAGTCTACAGCGTTTTCAAGCACTTCATCGACGAAGTTTACGAAGGAACGACCGAGGAGATGCTGCAGGATTTGCGCGCGTTTGCCAAGATGTACGCCGAAAATTTCAAGTTCAACGAGGTCAAGAAGTTCCGTTCGGAAGGCTCGGACGAGTGGCATAACGAAATACGCGATGGGATCAAGAAAGACATCGCAAGCAAGATGCCGTATCGCTTCAGCCAGGGCGGGTTTTAGAGAAAGCCTTCTGTGGCAAGAGCCTTATCGTGAAGGCGCACCCAGCGATTTCGTGAGCAGCGGATAACCGAGCGCGCGGCGCCCTTACGGATGCGATTTCGCGAGCTGCGAGGAGCACGGTCGCGGCGGGAGCGAGGATTAGCGAACGCGGATGCGTTCGCTCCGCAGCTGCCGCGACGAGTGCGACGAGCGGGTTGCGAGCGCATGAGCATTCGAAGGGCGCCATGCCTGTGCATGCGAGCGAGGTCCTTGCGCGCGGGACGTGAGATGGCGAGCGCTCAGCGAGCGCACGACTGCGCCCCCTCATGCGACGTGCTGAAAGCTGCAGCATGAGGGGCACTGCTCGTTCTTAGTGCTCGCGGAACATACCGCCTTTTGCATCGTCT
>CACZSV010000019.1 GCA_902783925.1 uncultured Coriobacteriaceae bacterium | reverse complement strand
TCACAATCTTGTTCATTATAATAATCCAATGCTTATCGACCACAGGGAGAGGCAGCTTACATGGAAATAAGACTTCGTGAGATCACCCGCGGAGGCGGCACTACATATGCACATGTCGTTGTCACGGGAACCGATACACAGGAACTCGACGCTTACGCAGTTGCAAAGGACCCGTCAGGAAAACTCCTCGCGTGCCGAACCTACGCGCTCGACGATCTTGACGGTTTCGTCGTGTTTATCCAGAAAGTCGACGTCGATATCACGGTCTCGTTTAACGTGCTCAAGGGCGATACGGTTCTTGCCAGTACATACCTCTACATACAGGCGGATTCGGCAAGAAAGCAATCGCGTAAAAACACCATATTGCGCAACAAAGTCACCGAGAGAATTCGCGGATCGGAAAAAGAGGCCGAAGACCGCGTAAAAATCCGCCTCGAATATGCCTTTGACTACCCGGACGGAAGCGACCTCATTCGCGGCGAGCTGTTCTACGCCACGATGAACGAAGCGCAGGCCAAAGCGGAGCTCGCCATCGACGTGCTCGATTTCAACGGCAACCCCGCAAACCCCGGTAGCTGCATCATTTTGGGCAATCGCTGCGATACGCACCCAGACGCCCCCAATCTCTTCGAGCGCAAGACTGCTTTTGCGCTGCATGTTCCCCACAACATCCCGCGCTTCACGCTCTGGGTGCACGCAGACGAGCACGCACTCGACACGTTCGTCCTCGTCGAGGCGCCCGAGCTTCAGACAATGAAAGACCACACGAAGATGGTGGCGCGCTCCGCCGAGCAAAACGCCGATTACGAGCGCTGGTTCAAAGAAGAGCACCGTGCCAAGAAGATTGTCCTCGACGCGCAACGCAAGCTCGTTTGGGAAGACCCGGTGGTCTTCTCCGTGATCGTCCCGCTTTTCCATACGCCGACCGAGTTCTTCACCGAAATGGCCGATTCCGTTCTCGGGCAGACCTATCCGCACCTCGAGCTCGTCTGCGTCAACGCCACACCGCAAGACGGGGAACTCGTGCGCATCGTCGCGCAATATCAGGCGGCAGACGAACGCGTACGGGTTGTCGAGCTCGAAGAAAACCTCGGCATCACCGAGAACACCAACGCCGGAATCGCGGCGGCACAAGGTGATTTCATCGCGTTCTTCGACCACGACGACGTCCTCGAGCCGGATATCCTGCACCGATACGCTCGCGCGATTCAAAACGATCCCAGCATCGGCCTGCTCTATTGCGACGAGGACAAACTCCGCGATGGGCATTACGAGTCCGTCCTCTTCAAGCCCGATTGGAACCTCGACTTACTCTGCAGCAACAACTACGTTTGCCACATGCTCACCGTGCGCAAATCGATTATCGATGCACTTGAACCCGCTACAAGCGAGTACGACGGTGCGCAGGACCATCATATGACCCTACGCGTTGCCGAGACGGGCTGCACCGTGCATCATGAGCGCCAGGTGCTCTACCACTGGCGTATGCACGAGGGCTCGACCGCCGCGGCAAGCGATGCAAAGTCCTACACATCCGACGCTGGAATTCGCGCTGTGAAGGGGCATTTCGAACGCATCGGCATCGATGTGGACGTGACCGAGGGCACGGTCCCCAACACCTACCAGGTCCGCTACGCTATTAAAGACGAGCCGCTTGTCTCGATAGTTATCGCCACAAAGGATTCCGTCGACCTGCTCAAGCAGTGCATAGATTCGATTCTCGAAAAGTCCACCTACGGCAACTACGAGATTATCATTGCCGAAAACAACAGCACCGAGCCTGAGACCTTCGAATACTACGAGCGCGTCACCGCAGACCCACGCGTGAAAATGACGGTCTGCGATACACAGGGCAAGGTCAGCGTTTCATCTGTGTACAACCAGGGCGCCGCTGCGGGCAGCGGAGATTACATCATATTGCTCAACAACGATACAAAGGTCATCACTGGCGATTGGATCGAGCGCCTGCTTGGTCCATGCCAGCGCGAAGATGTCGGAGCCGTGGGGCCCAAGCTCCTCTATCCCGACGGCGTCATCCAGCATGCGGGCGTTCTTGTACGTCAGATGGACAAAGTACTTGGCTTCTTTGAAGGTCCCGATAACATCGGCCGCGGAACCGTACTCTACGATAGCAGCAACTACTATAACTTCTATAACCTGACACAGGACATAAGCGTGGTCACGGGCGCATGTTTGCTCACAAAACGTTCGATTTACGAGGAAATCGGCGGGTTCGATGAACTCCTGCCCAACGATTACGACGATATCGATTACTGCCTCAAGCTCCGCGAAAAGGGTTTGCTCGTCATCTACGAACCATCCGCCGTTCTCTATCATTACGAGTCTGTGTCGCGCCCCAACCATACACGCGGAAGCCAACTTATAGACTTCGTATATGCAAACGGTGTTATCATGCAGCGCTATCCCGAATACTACGCAGACTGCGACCCGTATTTTGGGCCCTATCTGCGCAACAACCGCCGCGATATGCAGCGCTAGATTGACCAAGGGCAATACATGGACCAGTACGAAAGAGGCAAGATACCGAGCCACTCAGTGGGCACGATGCTGTTTGCTGCACTCGCTAGCTTCATCGCCGCAATCGAGATCGCGTATTTCCGCATCGCCTGCCTGCAATTGCATGCGGGCAATACCGATCCAGATGGATTCGCTGACGGCCTTTTCGCACCGGGAACACTTCTTGTCATCGTCGTTCTCACCATTGTCTTTAGCGCTATAGCATGGCTTCTCATGCGCTTTGACAAAAGAGTGTTCCACTGGGGTTTCAAGTACCGATATATCATCGCCGGAGTCCTTCTTGTCATCCTCGTCGCCTGCAAAATCAGCGGCTCGTCCATCGGCATGCTCACCAATATGCTCGGAGGCGAGGCGGGCGACTATCTCGGCGTTATGCGAAACATCCGCAGAGACGAGTGGGTCGTCAACACGCCACTCGTGCTCTCGCAGGTTCAATCGGGATTCGCCCCTGTATCGCCGCTTGCATCGGGTGGCGGACTCGATCTCACGCTCGTTTACGCACAGCCCTGCTGGGATATATCAACGCTCTTCAGGCCCTTCCTCTGGGGGTATCTCCTACTCGGAGCCGAGCGTGGCCTCTCGTTTTTCTGGTGTGCGCGGCTTATCTGCCTTTTCATGGTCTCGTTCGAATTCGGTAGGCTCCTCACCAAAGACAATAGACGCCTCGCGCTTATCTATGCAATGCTCATGGCATTCTCCCCGCTCGTTGAGTGGTGGTTCGCCGTCAATTCGATTGCAGAGATTCTCATCTTCTCGCAGCTGTTCATCCTGCTCTTCGCCAAGTTCCTTTCAACGGACAAATGGCCCATGCTCGTTTTGAGCGCTCTTGGCCTGGCGTACTGCGCGTGCGCATATGTCCTCGGCCTCTATCCTGCCTGGCAGATTCCCGTGATCTACATCATGGTGTGCATGTGCGCAGCCCTGCTCGTGAAATACATACGCAGCGGCCGCGGTAAGCGTTCCATTATCATTCACGCCATATTGTTTATTGGCGCCATTGCGCTAGCTGTTGCCTTTGCGTTGGTCGTCGTTTTGCACTCATACGGCACGATTTCCGCGGTCATGGGCTCTGAGTACCCGGGGTCTCGTCTGGAAACAGGCGGCGGGCTTTTCGACTCCCTATTCACGTACTCGCTCATTCTCTCCGCCATCATCGATCCGAACCCCATCTTGCCCAATGTCTGCGAGATGATGGGTATGTACGGATTGTTCCCGCTCGGAATAATCCTTGGCGCAGTCTTTGCCGTAAAGAGAAAAGACGGATTTATCATTGCACTGCTTATCGTGGACTTTATTTTTCTCGCGTTTGGCCTTTTCGGCTTTCCCCCTATGCTGGCAAAGATCTCGCTGCTCAGCAATGTCACAGCACACCTGCTGGCATTTGGCGTGGGAATCATCGACATCATGCTCCTCATTCGTTCGCTATCGCTTGCGTT
>CACZSV010000018.1 GCA_902783925.1 uncultured Coriobacteriaceae bacterium | reverse complement strand
TTCTGAATCTCCGTGTTCAGGCTGCTCCACGGTGCATCCGAATACACGCTGGTCAGGCGTATCGTAATTGTTACGACGACGATAAGCACGACAGAGCAACATGCGAGAACATGGCCAAGTTGCGCGAGACGTGCATCGATAATCAGCCGCCCGAGCTCGACGTCGTTAGCCGTGCTCGCATCGGGGGCCTCTGGTTTAGAGAATGCTTCGAGTACCGTGATGAATGAGCCATATGCTGCTATGGAAAAGCCAATGATCATGCCGCCGGCCTGAGTATTGCTTGAAAACTGCCATACGAGAGAAAGCGCTATGCCCGGCAACCAGAAGCAAAGGAGTTCTGGGTGTTTTTGGGGGCTGAGCTGAGGGCTAAGAAGATAGACGGGGATTGCGAATTCCACAAACGCAATAAACGCCATGTTCGGATAGAGCGACGTAAAAAACGCAATGGCGACGCCAGTAACAAGAAGCACAGAGTCGATGCAGATGACAATGAGCTTGAATTGTGCTGTGATCTCTCGTTTTGAGACGCGCCATACAAGAAGAAACACGATGAGCGTGCAAGTGCCGATACAGCTGATTCTGCTCATGGGAAGAAACGAGAGATAGTTGGAAATGCACTCGGCAAAGCTGAGGTTTTCGCCATGATTCGAAAGCACGTTTCCAAGATTGGCAAGTATATCTGCGGGGGAGACTTGCATGAAGATGTACCACAGGTATATGGCAGCAACGACGGCTGCGCCGGCGATAGCCCACACAAAGGGGATGAAGCTCCCCATTCTGTGCGCAACGATGCAGACGAAAAGCGCGACAAGGCACGCCAGGGCGAAGATCACGATGACGCACGGATTGCAGATAATGGCAAGCGCCATGAACGAGCCGCCGCCAAAAGGCAAAAGCACACGTGCAGCACCGGGCGCGCCATCGGCATCTTTCTTGTCGCGTATGCGCTGCCAGGTTCCCCACGCGCATAGAAGCGCGAGCAAAAAGAACGTGGTGCATAGGCTGTAGTACGAAAGCCCCTGGATATTCGCCCCGATATAGAACAGGTAGCAAAGCGCGATCGCGCAGGAGGCAAATCGCCCAAAGTCTCGCGAGAGGACTTTATATGCGACGAGCGCTGTGAGAAACGAAACAAGAAGGTACGCATAGCGGAAAAACAAGATGATGCCATCGCTCGTTCCCGTGACTTGCAGGAATAAAGCGTATACAGGGACGAGCAGGGGCGCATAGACTTGTGCTGGGTGCCATTCGTCGATAAACGGCACGGCGCCGTCGTAGAAGCGGTCGGCAAGCGCAATGTAGAAGCTTTCGTCTATCCAGCAAAAGCTATATTGCGCGCGCGCAGAGAGCGCGGCAAACGCCACGGCAAGGAGCAGATACGGCGTGATTATTTGCAGTCGCGAAGATTTCATTGCGCATCATTATAGCGACACAAGTCTTTGGGTAGAATGTGAAGTAATTGGAAGTAAGGATGGATATGATCAATCTCAAACACAAGAATATTACGCTCATCGGCATGCCCGGTGCTGGAAAAAGCACGCTCGGTGTCGTGCTTGCAAAGAAAATCGGCTATCGCTTTGTAGATACCGATCTTCTCATCCAAGAGGGCGAAGGCCTGTTGCTTTCCGAGATTATCGAACAGCGCGGCGTCGACGGCTTTATCGAGTGCGAAAACGCGCTTCTGGCCGGCTTGCAGTGCGAGCGGCACGTCATTGCCACGGGCGGGTCTGCCGTGTACGGGACCGAGGCAGTCAATAATCTTCGAGCACTCGGTCATATTGTGTTTATCGATGTGAGCCTCGAAACGCTGAAATCTCGCCTGCGCCGTAATTTGCTCGACAGAGGCGTGGTCATCAAGCGCGGAAGAACGCTCGAGGATCTGTATAACGAACGATACCCGCTCTATAAGGCTGCTGCTGATTTGAGCGTGCAAACCGACGGACTCAGCACGCTTGAAGCAGTTGAAGTGCTTGCAGAAGCCATCAGGCCATTGCTGTAGGAATACGAAATACTTCGAGGGGCGCGCATGAGCAAGGAAACCGTCAAGCAGATGGTGGTCTGCGTTGGAAATATGCTGCTTTTGGATGAGGGTTTTGGTTCATATATGTCTAAGGTGCTCACGCAGATTGAGACTGCGCGAGAGGTTTTTGACGAGGCGCATGCGCAGGCGCTTGTAGCGTCATTTCGCGAGTACGAAAGCTATGCGCAAGAGGATTCGCGTATTCCCGTGCTCGATGCGGGGACTATGGGAATGGGACTCATTCCGTATATCCGCGACTTTGACCGCTTGGTGATTGTAGATGTTGTCGATTGCGGGCCAGATGCCATGCCCGGAACCTGCTATACCTTTGGACCAGAAGATATGGCGCAGTACAGTGTCATGCATTCTCTGCATGATATGCGCGTCTCCGACGTACTCACCAATGCGCGTCTTGCTGGGCATGATTGCGATATCCGCTGCGTTGGCGTGCAAAAGAAAAACATCGCCCCCAGCGAACTCACGATCGATTTAACAGACGAGGTGCGTGCGTCTGTGCCCTACGCAGTAGACGCCGTGTTGGAACTCTTGGAAATCAAAATCGAAGTGTAGGTTGCACAAAAAAGAACCCCAGCGCAGCATGCGCTGGGGTTCTTTCAGGTACCAGGAAGATGAAGCGAATTAAGCGGTAGCGGCGGCTTCGCTTTCTTCTGCTTCCTCAGCCTTGGGCTCCTCATCCTTCATGTTGTCGTATCCGGAGATGCTCATGGTCTCGGGATCGTAGGTGAGGCCACCATGGCTTTTCTTGCCAAACAGCATGACCTTGGAGGGGTCGGTGCCTTCGATGTTGGCAAGATAGACATGGATGAGCGTGAAGCAGATGAAGAAGTACATCATGAAGTAGTGGATGACGCGAACCTTCATCAGGCCACCTACTGCTGCGGTAAAGCCAGCGAAGAACGGGATGTTCATCGTGGGCGCCCACAGGCAGAAGCCTGTGTAGCCCATGAAGAGGATGGCAACGCCGATGAGCAGATACGAAAGCTTCTGCGGAACGCCGTATTTGCCTCCGAGCGGATGCTCCTTCTTGATGAACAGGTAGTACTTGATCCAGGGGATAAGCTGGTGACGATTGTCCTTCTGCGGAAGGAAGGTGTACATATCGAGCTTTTGCTTGCGGCTGCCGTAGTACGGGGAGGACTTCACAAAGCCTGCCGCGACGATACGGAAGATGCAGTTGATAACAAGAACGATGCCAAAGAAGATATGTGCACCACGCGCAACACCCATCAGGCCGGGAACGACCGGGTAGTGAATCTCGATACCCGAAAGAATCAGGATGAACATGCTAATGAGATTAACCCAGTGAGTAATGCGGAAGACTAGCGGATGCGCTTCGGAGTAATGTACGAGATGCGCCATGACTATCGACCTCCCCAAGGACTCATGTGTGTCTTGAATTCACGGCCGGTCTTGGGCTCGGTGATATGCACTGCGCAGGCAACGCACGGGTCGTACCCATGGACGATGCGCAACGCATTGATAGGAGCCTCGATGTTGTTGATAGGCGTGCCAATGAGGCCCTGCTCGATGGTGCCTGCAACGTCTTTGGCATCACGCGGCGAGATATTCCAGGTAGTCGGCACGATCTCCTGATAGTGGGTGATCTTGTTGCCTGCGATTTTCTCGGTGTGATACAGAGCGCCACGTGGTGCTTCCCAGAAGCCTTCGCCTTCGCCATTGTCGCGTACGCGGTTGGTGAACCAGGGGTTGCCCTTGAAATCGCCCGCTTCGACCAACTTGAGAAGCGCGACGAGCTCTACACACCACTCAAGCATGTAGCCAGCCACAGCAGATGCCTCGATGGGGCGAGCTGCCAGACGGCCGAGTGCGGAGTTGAGCGCGACGATCGTGCTTGCCTCGACAGGGAGGTTCAGGCCTTGGCAAACAGCGGTAACGCCGGCGACTACTTCGGGAACGCCACTCATGAAGGACACGAGCACGCGTGCAAGAGGCCCGACTTCCATCGGCTCGCCGTCATAGCGCGGAGCCTTGGACCACGTGTACTTGTCGTTGATGGTCTCGGATGCCTCGTCTTTGTAGTAACCCGGGAACTTCTCGGGCGGGACAGTGACACCTTTGGTGGGATGAAGCGGAGCACCATCGTCTGCATAGTATGCATGGGTGGTCTCTTCAGTCATCTTCGAGCCATCGAACTTCTCGAGCTTGGGAGTGCCGCCCTTCATGCGGACGATGCCCGCGGGGAAGTAGCGGTCTTCGAGTGCGCGGGACTCGCGGTCGAAGACGCCGTAAGCCAAGAAGTTGCCATGCTTGTTGTTGCCGATGCTGGCGACGTCGTTCAGATAGACGCTCGCGATTGCAATGGCGTCGGGAATCATGACGTTGTCGATCCAGTTCTTGAGCTTGGTGGTGCGGAACAGGATGTCGTCGATCTTTTCCGGTGTCGGAACGAATGCCGTGCCACCCGGGATGGATGTCTGGATATGCGGCATCTTGCCACCGATGATTGCGGAAATCTCGTCAGCAGTTGCCTGCATGTCGATGGCCTCGATGTAATGAGCCGTCGCGATGAGATCGACTTCTGCCGGAAGTTTGTAGGCCTCGGGAGCCTGGCCTTCCATGAACCAGCCACCAGACAGCCAGGAATATTGGCCATTTTCGGCGAATTTCTGAAGGCGGGCCTTCAGGGCGCCAAAGTCGGACTGGGCAAGGCCGAGCTGCTCGCATAAAGCGTAGGTTTGCGCGACATCTGCCTCAAGTGCGTGAAGCGGGTTGACATAGTCGAGCGCGCTCAGCTGGTAGAACCACAGGATGTGGCTGTGCAGGAACTGCGAACCCTCGACGAGGTTACGAACCAGACGCGCTCCTTCTGGATGCTGGATGCCGTAGGCGCCCTCTGCCGCGTATACGGAAGTGTGGCAGTGGGAAACCGGGCAGACGCCGCAAACGCGCTCTGCGAGCATGGATGCATCGATGGGCTCACGTCCTTCGACAATGAGTTCGAGACCGCGGAACAAGCCACCGGAAACCCATGCGTCGGTGACCACGCCGTTTTCGACTTCCATCTCGATGCGAAGATGGCCTTCGATACGGTCTACCGGGTCAATGATTGAATGCTTAGCCATTGATTACTCACCCTCCTCGACTGTCTCGACAACCTGCTCAGTGGCGGGTGCCTCATTGGAGGGCTTGACATTGCCGTGCTTGATGTCGTACTCGCGGGCCTTTTCGAACGGTGCACCGCCGGTGGTGCGACCGGTGGCCTTCATGCCAACGCCGTGAATGACGAGAGCGGCGGTGAGGATGCCCGTGATGCCAAGCGCAACAGGCGTGGGCTGGAACTTGATGCTGCCCAGCTTCAGGGTCTTCAGGCGACCCAGGAACGGCGAGCTAACATCAACCCAGTTGCGAACCGTGGTGTTCGGGTCTGCGCTGCAGCAGCCGATGCACGGAGCTCCGGACTCGACACACCAGCTCACGCGGCGATTCCAACGGATGGTGCCGCAATTTGCCTTGGTCTGCGGGCCCTTGCAGCCCACAGCGTACAGGCAATAGCCCTTGGCCTCTTCTACGCTGCCGAACTCGTAGACGAATTCGCCATTCTCGAAGTGGCCACGGCGCTCGCAGTTATCGTGAATGGTCTCGCCGTAGTATGCGGTGGGCATACCGAACTCGTTGAGGCCGTCGACAACAGACTTGGCGCCGAGGAGAAGGTACTGAACGACAACAGCAACGAGCGTAGAAGCATTGCAGGGGCAAGAGGGAAGGTTGACAACCGGGGTTGTTACACCATTGTCCTTAAGATACTTCTGGATGCCCTCGGCTCCGCCGGGGTTCGGGTCTGCTGCGCAGAAACCACCGTCGACGGCGCAGGAACCTGCGGCAATGACAACCGCTGCATCTTTGCAGGTCCTGATGAGAGGGCTATCGCCCGGTGCACAGGTTGCCTCGCCCGCAATGCGAAGGATCTCACCGTTGTAGCGGGTCATGACCGCACCTTCGATAACAACAACATATTTGCCTTTTGCTGCTTCGATCGTCTGCTCGCGCGATTCCTCGAGGGAATAGCCCGCAGACGCCGAAAGCGTTTCTGAGTAGTTGAGTGCGAGGTACTCAAGAAGCAACGTCGCCGGATCGGGGTCATCGGTCTGCGCGAAGGACTCGGTGCAACCGGTGCAAGAGCCAAGCTCCAGCCAGATAACCGGTGCAAGGCCGCCCTTGCCCATGCCGCCGTTTACGCCGATGAGGGAGTTCTTCTCGATGGCCTCTGCCACGTCGACTGCCGTCACGCCTTCAATGCCGATTGCCGCCGCAATCGTTCCACAGAAGCCGAGGAAGGCACGACGCGTTAAGCCACGCGACTCAAGTGACTCGATAAACGAATCTTGCATAGAAACCTCCATCTTCCTATCAAACTCGCCGCTCGTGTCCCCCAACACGAAATGCGACAGAGCCATGACATCTTGTTCACTATACGGGAATTTGAAGGATTTGTGCAGATAAAACAGTTAGGAAACAATTGTTGGGTGGAAATATGTCGTAAACGGAAGCTACACTAATATATACGGATTCGCGGATTTAACGCGATGCGAGCAACGAGCAGCAAAAAAAGACAAGAGCGGATAGTGAAGAAAGACCGAAGTTACATAGCCAAGAATAGGAAAGCACTCCACGACTATTATGTCGAGGACAAGCTTGAAGCTGGCATTGTGCTCACGGGCACCGAGGTTAAATCGCTGCGCGAGAATTCTGCACAACTGCGCGATTGCTTCATCGTGATTCGCAGGGGCGAGGCATGGCTCAATGGCGTGCACATCGCGCCCTATAGCAATGGCAGCATTTTCAATGTCGACCCGGAACGTCGTCGCAAACTGCTCTTGCATAAAAAGGAGATTCTCAAGCTCGAGCAACAGGCTGCGCAGCAGGGCTATTCGCTTATTCCGCTTTCGATGTATTTTTCTGAAGAGGGCAGAGTCAAGGTCGAGGTTGGCGTTTGCAAGGGTAAGAAGATGTACGATAAGCGGGCTTCGATCAAAGAGCGTGACGCAAAACGCGAGATCGCTCGCAGTATGAAGAATCGCTATTGAGATTCGTCTGGGCTTGCCGGACTATTCCGCCGCCAATTGGGGCAAAGCGCCATTGAAATTGCTAACGGGGGAGCATATACTCGTTATCCCGAACTTTGATAATGGTTCGAAACTGGGGGTGACTGGTTTCGACATGATAGCTTGAGCGAAAGGCAGCAAGCCGTGGTCTCCTCGCCACGTTAAACAGGGGTACAGCCAATTAACTGGCAAAGTTGTTTCTTTCAAGGGCGCGCAGCGTCAGCAGCTCGCCCTGGCTGCCTAATTTAGGTTCAGCCCTCCCAACCTGCAGTTAAATCCCTGACTGCAGCACGGGATCATTTTCAGGGGATTGCTCTTGCGGACGTAGTCGGTATGCCGCAAGCTAAGATGAACCGGCGGAAGCGCAGCGTGCTTGTCGTTGTGCAAGGTGCGTTTCCTATGCAAACAGCGACTGAGCTTGGAGACACCTTTCGTGGGGCTACCGTGGACCGGAGTTCAATTCTCCGCACCTCCACCAACCGTGTAAAAGGCAGGCGGCCTGGACCAACACCGGGTTGCCTGTTTTTCTTTGCGAAACGGATTGCGCGATGTGTGCTGTGGTCTGCACATTCTGAAATAAGCGATTAGTGTCCAAAAATGGGCTTTCTATTCTCGCCGCCTTGGGTTTTGGCGAGGAGAACTCGAACCTTGGACACCAATGTGCGTAGCAACGTTCGTACCCGTTATCCACGCCAAAAAAACGGGACCAGCATATGCTGGTCCCGCGCATTTTCTGGTGGGCGATACAGGGTTCGAACCTGTGGCCCTCTGCTTGTAAGGCAGATGCGCTCCCGCTGCGCTAATCGCCCAGTTTCATGAGATTCTAGCGTAAACGAGCATTTTATGCTCGTCAAACTTGTCGTATATTCAAAAGCACACATTACTTTGAGGAGATAAACATGCCTGCAGAAAACATTGAGCTCCTTATTGAGTTCACCCATGATGATGATCCGCGAGCACGGGCTATGGCGGTTGCTGGGTTAGCAAAGCTCGCTGACCCGCGCGGATTTGCGCCAACGCTCGTGTGTCTGTATGATCCCGTCGACGAAGTGCGAGCCGCAGCGGCGACGGCGCTCGGCATTTTTGGAGACGATCGCGCATACGAGCCGCTTGTCGAGAGTCTCAAGGACCCAAATGAAAAAGTCGCGGTGAACTGCGCCTGGGCTTTTGGCCAAATTCCCACGATTCGGTGCTTCGACAAGCTGTGCGATATTCTTCAGGACAAAGACATGGCGCCTGCCATACGAACGGCAGCTGCGACAGCGATAGGGGAACGCTCGGCAATCGCCGGGTCCGATATAGCCACAAGTGATGAGCTCATCGAACGCGCGCGTGTGATTCTTTTCAATACAATCGAAGAAGGAACGGACGAACTGCGGGCTGCGTGCGTATGGACGCTCGGGCATTTTCCTCCAGATAAGCAGACGACGCAGGTGTGCATCGACCTGCTCGAAGACGAGTACGAGTGGGTCGTTCGATACGCCATTGAGGCGCTGGCTCATTTCGACGATCTGGCTGCGCTCGATGCGCTTCTCAACTTGGGAGACAGCGACAATCCCGAAATCCGTGAACTGGCATGGAAGGCAATCGATATGCTGCGCTAGTGAGCGCGACTCAAGACGAGGCTCTTCGATTCCGGGCGCTTAACGGCGCCTGTCGGCGACAGGGGTGGACAAGGAGGGCGCGCCCCCTTTGCTATGGAGTCTTGGAAGACACTGGCGTTTGAGGACATTGGGGGCATTGGGGGAGTATCCCCCCAATGCCCCCATCCCAACACAACGCTTGCTCTGGAGTTAGGGGTACATCACTTTAGATGCTATTTAGCCCTTGACCTTGTTGCTCGTTTTGCTAAACTAACCGCTGCTGTCAAGCACCCGTGGTCGGGTAGCTCAGTTGGTAGAGCAGGGGACTGAAAATCCCTGTGCCGAGGGTTCAAGTCCCCCCCCGACCACCACTGAAGCACAAGGGCCAGCCCAACACGGGCTGGCTTTTTTGCATGGCTGTTCTTGTGAGTTTGCCGGGAAGGCCTAAAGGACTCTGACGGTGTTCTTTCCCGCGTGCTTTGCACCGTACATGGCGCGATCGACGCGGTTGCACAGCGTGTCGACTGTGTCGTCTGCCATCGCCTCGGTTATTCCAAGACTTATTGTCTGACGTGGAAGCCCTTCGAACTGGGTGTTTTCAAAGAGGGAACGAATCTCCTCTGCCATATTCGTTGCGGTTGCCAGTCCAGCGCCTGCAAGTAGCAGCATGAACTCCTCGCCGCCCCATCGACCAGCAGAATAAAAGTCAACTCCGCTTTCACATACTGCCTTGAGCGTATCTGCAAGCGATTTAATGACCGTGTCACCGTGCTGATGACCATAGGTGTCGTTGATATGCTTGAAGTTATCGATGTCGATCATAATGAGCGAGAGCGCCGGGTCGCCGCCGTCTGCAAGCGCCTTGGCGATACGTTGCTGGATTTCTGTACGGTTGAGCAGGCCCGTCATTCCGTCGGTAATTGAAAGCAACTCGAGTTGTTTTTTGAGTAACTCCTGCTCGGTAACATCGTTTAGAAGTGCAATAATACCGTTGACCTCGCCGTTTGCATTGAAAACAGGCTGCTTTGTGGCATCGAAGTACTCGAGCTTGTCGTCCACCTCGATTTTGATTGTGTAGCGTGTGCCCTGACCGGTGGCAATAATGCGTTTATCGGCTTCCATCGCCATCTTTGCATTTTCTTTGTCTTTGCGTATCTCGACGTCTGTTTTGCCGCGAATTGTCCAGTTGGGTTCGTCATGTTTGAGATGGTGCCAATAGTGAGTCGAGAAGACATACTTTCCCTCAGAATCTTTCAGGTAAATGAGAGAGGGGAGCTCCTTAAGCATCTGCTCGAGTTCGACGTATGTCTTAGAGTCTTTGATGCGGATAGCGTTGGTAATTGTGTTTCTCGTGGCGATGGGCGCCGCGCAGTGGCGGACAAAATCGACAACACCATATTCCAGCGCCTTGGCATCTTCGTACGTCGGCGTAATATCGACCACTGCTAAAACGGGAATAAACGAGAATTTGATCTCGTCGCGGATTCGCTTAAAAAACTCGTAGTCATTGGCCTCGCCAAGTTCCAAGTCGACGACCACGAAACCTATGTGATTATATGATTCTTCGAGAATCTCAAGAGCGGCCTCGGTGTTGTCGACGTGCGTGATTTCGAATTGGCGGCCAACAGCCTCGTCCAGCCAATTGTCTTCCCGTGATACGAATAATCCTATATTACTCATATGTGAGCACGAGCCTCCTCTCTTGGCGATACAAGGAATTATAAACCCAACGTCCTGTCTATCAATTGTTTACGCGCTATGCGCGCAAATCGTCTTTTGGTTTTTTGGAATCGCGCTTTTTGCACAAAAAATGCAATTACGAAAAGAGAGTTTTGGCGACTGATGCCACCTACCATGGTTCTTAACAGCTTATAATGACGCACAGCGTGCGACCAAACGAGGAGGATACAGCCCTATGCAAATGACCGAAACGCAGTTTTCCGCGATAAAACAGCAGCTCAAAAAGCTCGTTGCAGTGCCAGATGGCTTCTATGCCAAGAAATATGCCGGCATCGACATCGATGCGATACAAGATAAGTCCGATTTCGAGAAGCTCCCTTTCACTGAGAAAGCTGATCTGCGCGAGGCGTATCCGCTCGGACTAGCTGCAGTACCAGCTGAAAAGATCGTGCGCATCCACAGCTCTTCGGGTACGACGGGCACGCCGGTCATCGTGCCGTATACAAAAAAGGACGTCGAGGATTGGGCTATCCAATTTGCACGCTGCTACGAATACGCTGGGGTTACACCTGCTGATCGTGTTCAGATTACGCCTGGCTACGGCCTCTGGACGGCGGGCATCGGCTTTCAGGCGGGGTGTGAGCGCCTTGGCGCCATGGCCATTCCCATGGGGCCGGGCAATACCGAAAAGCAGTTGCAGTTCATGATGGATATGGAGACGACGGTTTTCACGGCAACAGCTAGCTACGCGTTGCTGATTGCCGAAGAGGTCGAGAGGCGCGGTATCGGCGATAAAATCAAGCTGAAGAAGCTCATCACGGGTTCTGAGCGCGCGGGCGAGAAAATACGCGAGCGCATTATCAGCTCGCTCGGCGTCGAATATTACGATATTTACGGTCTTACCGAGGTCTACGGCCCAGGCATCGGCATCAACTGCCAGCATGGTCACGGCATGCACGTGTGGAGCGACTATGTATATCTCGAGATCGTCAACCCCGAAACAGGCGAGCTCGTCGAAGATGGTGAATGGGGCGAAATCGTTCTCACCACGTTGCAGAAAGAGGGCGCGCCACTCATCCGTTTTCGCACGCACGACCTCTCGCGCATTATCCCTGGCGAGTGCGCATGCGGTCACAACGAGCATCCTCGTCTCGATACGCTCACGGGTCGTTCGGATGACATGATGAAGATCCACGGCGTCAATGTCTTCCCGGCGCATATCGAGGAGATCTTACAGGAGTTCCCCGAGCTGTCGAGCGAATATCAGATTCGAATTTCGCATTTGGACGGGCGCGATACCATGCGTGTCTACATCGAGGCGCCGGGCACGCTCGATTGGGCGCAGACGGCCACGGCGGTCGCGATGCGCGCAAAGAGCAAGATTGGCTTCACACCGCTGGTCAAGATTGTTGAGCTTGGGTTCCTGCCACGCAGCGAGAAGAAGACCAAGCGCGTTTTTGACGAGCGCGAGTAACAAAGAAGATTAGTATGCAGTGATGAGGCGCGTTGGCGTGATGATATAGTCCACCGACATATCGTTTGCATCACAGGGGACAGCGTCGACAATTTGCTCGTCGAACGCGACGCCTATAAGCATGCAGTCTTCGCGCATAAGCGGAAGATACCGATCGTAATACCCGCCGCCTTGTCCAAGACGATGTCCGCGTTCGTTAAAGGCGATGCCGGGAACGAGCATGAGATCGATTTGGGATGGTTCTATCAACCTGCCTGCATCGATATCTGGAACAGGCTGTGTTGGGTTTGCAAGTATGGTTCGATCATCGTGTATCTCGAAGCGATAAAACGACATGCTGGTTTGCGATTGAACGATGGGGAACGCCACCGTCGGTCCTTGTTCAAGCTCGAATAGCTTGTCGAGGTTCGTCACGAACCGTGTCTCGGAGCCTGCCGGACAATATGCTGCGATGCATTTGACATGCCGCATTGCAGAAAGCGAAAGCAGCCGAGTTTCGAGTTCTGTCTCGAGTTTCGCGCGTCTTCCTGGCTCTATGGCCTTGCGAATAGCACGCATTTGCTTACGCAGAACTGCCTTGTCGTTTGCTGTGTCCATGGCGGGTATAATACCAGATGCTCTAGAAAGACCGAAATTCCCCCGTATATATCGCGTTTTTTGCTATTATTGCCTGCATGTCAACAGTGGTAGCAAAATTCGGTGGCACATCTGTAGCTACGCCAGAGCGCATCATGAAGGTCGCTCAGCGTATCGTAAACCGTAAGCATGCGGGAGACCGTGTGGTTGCGGTTGTGTCTGCAATGGGCAAAACGACCGACGACCTTGTGGCGCTTGCGAGCTCGATTTCTGATGCTCCCGACCCGCGCGAGATGGATACACTGCTTTCCACAGGCGAGATGGTTTCGATGTCGCTTCTGGCGATGGCGGTTGCCGCGCTGGGCGAAGAGGCCATCAGCCTGAGCGGCAGGCAGATCGGCCTTCTCACGGACAG
>CACZSV010000017.1 GCA_902783925.1 uncultured Coriobacteriaceae bacterium | reverse complement strand
GTTCTCATCGAGAATATCGATATTGGCAAAAAGCATGAGAGCTCCTTCCGAACAGCGTATTGGATGCAATCTAATAATATACACCTTCGGGAGGACAGCGGCGCGCTGGCAGTGCGTCTCTCGCGACTCATCCGGGCGGGCTGAGGCCCGCCCCTACGCTTTGGGAGGACAGCGGCGCGCTATCCCTGGGCGTATTTTTCGAGCAGGCTGCCGCCACAGCTCGATCCACAGCCGGCTGCGCACGAATAGCAAATGGGATTCGTGCGTATGGTTCTCTTTTCGAGCGGCGTGTCTACGATATCGCGCACATTCGCAGGCCCATCGAGAGGCAGGCCCAGCACGTGATTGACTTCGCAATCGTACAATCCGCCGTCGTAGTCGACGTTGACTTGCGTGCGACACATAATGCGCGCGACAACAGCGCCGTTGTAGTTATCCGCGAGCAGCTTGTTGTACTCGTCGTATGTACGGGCGGCGAGGAGCTTCGTTGCAAAACGGCCGAGATTCCAGTTGTTCATCGCGTACAGGCCGTTGAATTTCACGTTCTCAGCATGTTCGAGTTCGTAACGGTAGAAATCTTCGAGATCTGCCTGATCGGGCGGCAGGAAAGGTCCATCGACATTGTATGCGAGGTCAATCTGCAGCTCTGGACTGACGCCGTAGCCGATCTCGTTCATCTCGCGCAGCACCTGCATGATGTTGGAAAAGCTGCCAGCACCGCGCTGTTCATCGACGCCCGCCGCATCGAAATAGGGCATGCTCGTGATGAGCTTGACCTTGTTCCTCACATACACATCCTTGAAATGGGCATACTCGGGATCGGCGAGAATGCACAGATTGCTACGGACAAGCACCTGCTCAGCAATCTTGCTCGCCTCCCCGATAAACCATTCAAGCTCGGGGTTCATCTCGGGCGACCCGCCGGTTATGTCCATGATCTTAAAGCCGCCGGTCTTGAATGCGGCGAGCGCCGCCTCCATGGTTTCGCGACTCATCGTTTCCGTCCGCTTGGGGCCACAGCTTAAATAGCAGTGATTGCACGCCAGGTTACAACGGTATGTCACATTGACCTGCATGGTATCGAGCCTCGAAGACCTCAGCAGCTCCGTATCATGAATACGAGAATCGAACGGTCTGATGCCGAGCTTCTCACACGAAGCGTTAATCCATTCGAGGTCGACTTTCTCTTTGCCAAGCATCACCTTGAGCGCGGCATTCGCAATCTCGAAATCGAACAGGCCAACATGCTCGCGGCGCCTGGTAATCCTGAAATGCTGAGCGTAGCGGCTGTTCTCTAGAAAGGTCGCCATATTGCCGCTAATGGCAAGTGGTCGGCCCGTAATGAAGCGCACCTCGCTATCAAGGTCGAAGTAGCGCTTGTTTTCGGGCATGGTACCCAAGTAGGTCGCCGTCTGTTGATAGTCCTCCTCGCGGTCCTCAAACTTGTCGCACTTGATAGCACGCATGGTGCGCGATGCAAAACCGATGCTCCCGAGTTTCGTGGCAATCTGGAAGTCGCCCACCTCGAGCGGTTCATGAGCGACGTCGTAGCAAACAGCGCAGCCGAGCTCGCTGAGCATACGGCGGAAATCCTCCACATACATAGCGCCAGACAGGCATTCGCCACGCAAGATGGGATCATCGTAGAAGCCTTCCGGCACGCGCCTATCGGAGAAAATATCCGAGAAATACAGCTCGCCACCCGGCTTGAGCACGCGGAAAATCTCTTCGAAAAGCTGCTGCTTGAACGGCGAGAGATTGATGACGCAGTTTGATATGACCACATCCACGCTTTCGTCGGGCACAGCGGACATATCCTCGATGTAGCTTTCGATGAATTCGACGTTGCTTGCGGGCAAGCCAAGCTTTTCAATCTGGCTTGCTTCGTGAGCGCGTGCGAACTCGAGCTGCGACGGCGTCATGTCGACGCCAATCACATGTCCGCTTGGACCCACCAGCTTTGCCGCGATATAGACGTCTCGACCGGTTCCACAGCCCAAGTCGAGCACCGTCGCGCCTTCGAGCGCAGGAGGCAGCGGAGATCCACACCCATAAAAATGGTCGATAATCTCCTGCTCCAAGGCGGGAAAGATATCGAGCACGTATTTTGGCGGCGCAGTGGTCGCACAAGTGCAGGCGTTGGTACGCAGGTCTTCGCTTTGCTCGAGCGTCTCACCGTAATACTCCCGCACCATCGCGCGAACGTCGGTCTCGGCCATTTGCTCTCGTCCTCTCCTAGAAATACATAGCAGTTAGCCCAGCCTTTATCATACTGGACTAACAGGGCTCTTCTCTCACGGGTGAGTCGCATGACGTTCCTCGCGACTCGTTTTCGGGCGGACTGAAGCCCGCCGCTACACCCAAGAATGAGTCGCAAAGAACGTCATGGCGACTCACCCGGCCAGAATACGCATACCTGACGATGGTTTTAGCGCCCCTCGTCCCCCATGTTAAAGCACTCGGTGAAGAAAATCTGCGCGTCAAGATTGTACTTGTCGCAGATGTCATCCACAGCATCATCGACGATACGGGCAAACGGCCTCGATTCGCACACGGCACGTGCATTGATGATCATCGACATCTTCTTATGGTCACGTAGGAAGGGCTGCGTATGCTCGATATCGTAATCGATGCCCAAGAGCGAGCACTTGTTAAAATCGCCGGCGCCGGCTGTCGCAAAGGTCTTGAGGTGTGGCACATTACGCTTCTTTTCGATAAGCCCCATGCGAATACTCTCGATAAGCTCGTCGATGACCTCATTCATGTCGATTTTCTTGTCGTCGAGTTGCTTGATGAACATGCGGCGGTTATACCAGGTGAGCGTTTTTTCGGCCTCCTGGAATTGCTCGTTATCGCGAACCGAAAAGTTCTTGAGCAGCGTCTCATGCGTCTCGAGATATTCGCAGAGCTCCGGCACGCCTTCGCCAGTCAACGCCGAAATCTTCATCACCGGAATATCTGGGCATGCCTCTTTGAGAAAGTTCACGTCGCGCTCGATTTCTGCATCGTCGATGAGATCGATCTTGTTGAGCACGATCAGGTCGGCCTCTTCGAGCTGCAGTTGCATGAGGTATTTGATTTCTTCGGGCAAATTGATGTCGTCACCATCTGGGAGCAGCAACTTGATGCGCTCGGGGTCGACAAGCACCGTAAACGGCGAGAGCGTGATCCAATCGGAACAGTCATCTGCAAGGCGATGATATGTATGGTCGAGCGCGCCCACGCCCAGGCCGGGGATATCGCTCATAACGAAGATACATCCATCGCGGTCTTTGAGGCGCCGAATCTTGTCGATGGTGTTATCCATCTGGTAGCAGATACAACCGGAAGCAATCTCCTCGACCGTACATCCACTCGTCTGCGTGAGGTTCGTATCGACCAGATTGGCGCCGAGGTCGTTGGCGATAATGCCGACCTTGCCATAATTCTTATTCATGACCTGGCCCATGGAAATCATCGCGGTGGTCTTGCCAGCGCCGAGAAAGCCGCTCATGACCATGAAGCGAATCTTGTCGACCTCTTTACCGTCTGCGGTTTTGAGCGCAGATGCCTTGGTGGTCGCCGTATCTTCGTGCATGGCGGCAGCACCACCGTAGGTATTAAACGTATCGTATGGCATGTTCTACCCTAACTAACAACAGCTTGCGTTAATTGGCTGATCGTCCTCATCATACACGCCAGTCATCTCGGGCGCATTCTTCACAAGTGCATCGTACGCCTTGTGCGTATCGCCAATGTGACGCTCGCGATTGCCGACAACCTTGAACACCTTGGAGTAACGGCTGTGTCCGGCAAGTCCGCTCACGTTGCCGCAGACCTCGCAGTCCTTGCCCGTGGGGAACTTGATGTTGTGCTCGAAAAGGAAGAAGTCTGGATAATCGGGCAGAGATCCATCGTATGTGACAACCTCTCCGTAGCTTTCGCAGACGTCCTCGGTCCATTGCGAATTCAGAACGCGAACCGTGATGGTCGCAAAATCGATGCCAAAGTACTTCGCTTTCTCGGCATCCGAAAGCGGCGTCTTGAAGTTGATGAGATAGCGCGGGTCGTTGAAGCCGTTTGCCTGCACCAGACGGCGGAAGTCGCCCACGAACATGGCGCCCGCGAGGCGATCTGCGCGGTTGGTGACATCCTTAGCGACGTCTTGCGGAATACGGCTGCCGGTAAAGACATCTGTGAAGTACCACTCGCCATTATCCTTCAAGATGCGCTTGACCTCGCGCACATAGGCTTCTTTATCGGGCGAGAGATTGAAGGTGCAGTTGGAGATAACGATATCTGCCGTGTTATCCGGGATTGCGGAAAGGTCCTCGGGAACGCCATTGATGAACTCGACGTTCGAGGTGTTGTAGCCAAACTGAGCGATCTCCTGGTCGAAATACTTCTGAGCGATGGCGAGGCGCTCTGCGTTAGGCTCGACGCCTATGACCTTGCCTTGCTCGCCCACGAGCTGTGCTGCGAGATAGGTATCGCGGCCAGAACCGCAGCAGAGGTCGACGACCGTGCAGCCCTCCATGAGCGGCGGCATGGGAGCACCGAACTCGTGGAAATAGTTCTTGATTTCTGCGGAAATGTTGAACAGCTTGTCACGAGCTGATGTGGGAATCGAGGCGTCCATATCGCGCGTGCGGGCAGTCGCCTGGGGGTCGCGCCCTTCGGCCGCGGCAATCTGCGCGTAATACTCCTTGGAATCTGTGTCGACGTTGTACCAATCGATGTAGTCCTGATAATACATAACTCAACCCTTCTCACTACTAGTAGACACTATCCAACAATAGCATGTGGCATATATTAGTACAATATCGCATCAATTTAGTCGAAGCTTTACTGAAGAAATGAGGCGATTAGTGTCAAACTTTGGGCCCCGTTGAATAACCCCAGCTCGCAGCTTGCTGAATCCCGAACTTTGGACACTAATCTTTGCTGACGAAGAGCAGCTCGCGCTCGAGCAATGCTCCTGGAAAAGCCAAGCCCTCGCCAAAATGGCATATGTGAAAATGACAGCACAGCAACACCTCGCAAAGAGACTTACGCGTACTCGGATGCTGTGTTAGAACAGCATATCGACAAGTGCATTCCGCACACAATCAAGCTGTGAATTCTGGTTTTCTCACTGTAGCAGCCATGCTCCTACAGTAGTCAGTCTTATGCGCTTAATAAGC
The DNA here is from genome assembly GCA_902783925.1 of uncultured Coriobacteriaceae bacterium. Classification (GTDB taxonomy): domain Bacteria; phylum Actinomycetota; class Coriobacteriia; order Coriobacteriales; family QAMH01; genus QAMH01. The sequence goes on along the minus strand of CACZSV010000017.1, from coordinate 1,561 downwards.
ATTTTGAAACTGGGAGAAGTTGATTACATGGGTCTTACACATAAACAGAGAATGATGGTGATAGTGCTCCTAGCAGGTACCTTGCTCGCAGTGCTCAACATGACGCTGCTTTCACCGGCGCTTCCGCACATCATGGCAGATATGCAGGTCGATGCGACAGTCGTCCAGTGGCTTACGAGCGGATACGCCCTGGTCGAAGCCTGCATCATCCCCATGAACGCGTATCTCGTAGGTCGCTTTAGCACGCGCAAGCTCTTCATTGGCGGCATCTCGTGGTTTGCCATCGGTTCTGCCATCGCCTGCTTTGCGCCGAGCTTTCCTTTCCTGCTCATGGGACGCGTGTTCCAGGCAATGGCCACGGGTGTCGTCATGCCCATGGTATTCACGCTCATCCTCTTGCTGTTCCCGCGCGAAAAGCGCGGATCCGCCATGGGCGTTATCGGCCTTATCATCGCGTTTGCTCCGGCAATCGGCCCTTCGCTTTCCGGCGTGCTGGTCGACTCGGTTGGATGGCGCATGCTCTTTGCCATCGTGACGGTACTTGCGGTCATCGTCGTTATCTTCTCGGCAATCTTTCTCGAAAACCTCACGAAGTTCGATCGCGCGCCCTTCGACGTTCCTTCCGTCCTTCTCATGTTCCCCGGCATGCTCTGTCTGCTCTACGGCCTCTCGTCTTTCACAAATGCGGACAATATGATCATATCCATCGCGCTCTTTGTCGTCGGCCTCGTGTTGCTCACGCTCTTTGTGAGACGCCAGCTCAAACTTGAGACCCCCATGCTCCAGATTCGCGTGCTCGAGACACGACGTTTCCGCACGACCGTCATACTCATCGCTCTTTTGCAGGCTGCACTCGTAGGATCTGGCGTGGTCATGCCCATCTACGTGCAGCAAGTGCTTGGCGGCTCTGCCACCACATCGGGCGTCATCATGCTTCCCGGTGCACTTATCGGCGCTGCCACGGGCTTCTTCGCCGGCAGATTGTTTGACCGCCATGGCGTGCGTGGCTTGGCAGTCGTGGGCGCAATAATCATCATCGCCGGCGGCATCACGCTCACGACATATCAGATGAACACCACGTTCCTCGAGGTCTGCCTTGTGTATTCCGTCATGGAAATTGGCATCCAGTGTCTTGTGACCCCGCTCAATACCTGGGGCGTAAACTCGCTGGAAAACAAGCTCATACAGCATGGTAATTCGCTTTCTTCCACTACCAACCAGGTTGGTGGCTCATTTGGCACTGCGCTCATCGTGAGCCTGACCGGCTTATCCGCCATCTTGGCACCAGATGCAGATACGCTGACGCAAACATACATGGGCGTGCATTACGCCTTTATCGGCATGTGCGTCATGCTCGTCATCGTTGCCATTTGCATCATTCTCTTTGTGCGAGAACGTCCCGAAGAGAAGGCAGCGGCATCCCCCGTCGTTATGGAAGGCGCGCCAGGGCTCGACCGTCCCTGGTATGTATCCGATGTCATGAACGCCGAGGCGGGCTTTCTCACCGTTGGCGCAACAGTGCGTGACGCTATCGCGATTCTGCGCGAAACCGAAACGAGCG
>CACZSV010000016.1 GCA_902783925.1 uncultured Coriobacteriaceae bacterium | reverse complement strand
CCCGCCCGAACCCGCCCGAACCCGCCCGAACCCGCCCGCCCCGGGCCTGCCAATGATTCCTGGATGGTCCGAAGGCCGCCCTATGGCGGCTGCGTGCCGGATTATGGCAGCTTGTGTATGCTCTTTACGCGTTAGTGATATGGTATCGGCAATGCTTTTCGAGATTGGTAATGGGTGAACAATGAGAAAGTCGATTCCAGTTGCTGCAGCACTCATCCTTGTGCCGTGTGCGGGTGTGGCAGGCCGCGCTTTCCTTTTGATGAGAAAGCGTCCAATCGAGGAAATCTACGAGATGCGCGCGAAGCAGCCCGACTTCGTCTCTTTGCGAGATATACCCGAGCGGCTGGCCAAGCTCACCTTGGAATCGGAAGACTCCGAGTTCTACATTCACAAGGGCTATAACCTCGTGGGGATTCGCGATGCGCTTCACATCAACGGCAAGGCTGGCAAGATTGCTGTGGGCGGAAGCACCATCACCCAGCAGCTTGTGAAAAACCTGTATTTCCATTTTGGGCACAGCTACTTGCGCAAGGCAAGCGAGCTGCTCATCGCCCTGGAAGCGGAGCGAAAGCTTGGCAAGGACAAAATCCTTGAGCTGTACCTGAATATAATCTACTACGGAAACGGCGTGTACGGCGCTGGCGATGCGGCACGCTTCTATTTTGGCCGCGAGCCGAAAGACCTCACGCTCAACCAGATGTTCATGTTGGCCGTTTTACCGGTCATTCCCACGAAGGGAAACCCCATTCAACATCCAGAGGTTTTCGAGAAATTCAGAAACAAACGGCTCGTGCTACTTTCTTCGCCCAGACATGCGGTCATCACGCAAGAAGAGGCCGAGCAGATTCGCGCGCGCCATGCGGAGTGTCTCGACCCTGACCTGCGAGCGCCCGACGATTTTACGGACTACTATCCGCAATACATCACGCTCACCAACGAACGCTTTGGGCCCCTCGAGAACAGGGGCTATCGCAATCCCATGGAGGCGCGCCGCGGCTAAGCTGCGGATTTCTTTGACCTTTGATGACAACCCGTCGGATACCGCAATGCGCATTCTCGATGATCTAGGAGGATGAAGATGAAGGAAAGCTCGACGTTAACCCTCGAATCCATCGAAGCCATCACGAACAAAGTCAAGCGTGAGCTTGCCAAGGACAAAGGGGCATCCGAGCAGCGCATAAGCTCGGTGTTGCTGCTCATGGAGGAGCTCATGCTCGTCTACCGCAATGCCTTAGGGGAGCAATGCGAGTTCAAGATACGGAGCTATAAGGCGCGCAAAGTCCGCATCTTCAAGATGCGTTTTGCCGGCGACAAGCTCAATCCCCATTTCGATGGACGTGCTCACAGTCTGAAACAGCTGTTCAAGTATGGCCGCGATATTCCCCGATGGTCCTACGAGAATGGCGAAAACGTCATTACGCTCATTGTGCCGCGCACGAGCAGCACCCTCGGTGTGCTGGAGTTTTGCTCGGATTACGCGCAGGGCGAGAAGTTACGCTTGATTATCGGATTCATCGTCCAGCTCATCGGCACCGCATTCAATATTGCCGCATCGTTTCTTGTGGCACGCCTCATCGTGCATTACACCGATAGCGCAATCGAACAGGCAGCGCTCACGGCTGTGATGATATTCGGCTGCGTGATGCTCGAGGAGCTCACTATTTGCATATCGGAGTGGCTGTACAACAAGGTTTCGCGTCATGTGCTGGAGCGGATACAGAAGGACCTAGTCGACAACGTGCTGGCGATACAGTCCTCCAGCATGAACTCGCACGGCAATGCGGTCTTCATTCGCCGCATGACCGACGATGCTGAGACGCTTTCGACCGGGCTTACCGACTATTACAACCTGCTCATTCAGATCCTTGGTTTTGTCGGCACGCTGGTAGCGGTCTTCGCGGTGAGCTGGGAGCTTTTCATCTACGAGGCGGGCGTGCTCGTCATTTTGTACTTTATACAGATCTGGCGTGGCCGCGCGATGATCAAGAGCACAAGCCGCGCCAAAGAGGCGTACGAGCGCTATTCCGGCATTCTCTCGGAAGTGGTGCAGGGCCATCAGGATATCCGATCTTTGCACTTCGAGGATAGGATCTCGCAAGAGATTGACGAGCGGGTACAGGTTTCCAACGGCGCGAAGAAGGAGCAGCTGCGGCAACGCTGGAGGTATCGCCTTTTCTCGTCGAGCGTGCTCAACGTGAGCGACCTGGCGTTCATGCTGTTCGTGGTGTTCTTGCTGGCGCAAGGCAATCTCGAACCCGCCATGGCGGTTGTGCTGTACAACTACCACACCCGTCTTGGTAATAAGGCCGTCTTCACTGTGATTAGCTTCTCGGATTTCTCCTGCGAACTGAGGCTTGCGGCAGATAGGATTCGCTCGCTCATCATCAGCCGCGAGTTCCCCAAGGAAAGCTTTGGAGAAAGGCATCTGGATCAGGTTACCGGAAGAGTCGAGTTCAAAGACGTCGTGTTCTCCTATCCGGTGTATGGCAGTCTGCTCAGGTCTGGTAATACCGTGCTGGATGATGTGAGCTTTACCGTGGAAGCTGGGCAGACGGTCGCGTTTGCCGGGCATAGCGGCTGCGGCAAGAGCACGATATTCAACCTGCTGAGCAAGCAGTACACGCCTGATGAGGGCACGATTTTGCTAGACAGCGAAGATCTTGCCGAGCTCGATAAAGACAGCATTCGCGGTTCGATGGCGATAGTGACTCAGTATCCCTATCTGTTCAACGCCACCATCCGCGAGAATTTGGCGTACGTGAAGCCCGACGTGACCGACGAGGAGCTGGTCCGAGTATGTCGCGCTTGCTGCATCCACGATGACATCATGGCTATGAAGGATGGCTACGATACCCTGCTGAGCGAAGGAGGGCGCGATCTTTCGGGCGGGCAGCGGCAGCGTCTCGCCATCGCGCGCGGACTGCTTCGCGATGCGCGTATCCTGCTTTTGGACGAGTCGACCTCGGCGCTGGATAACACGACGCAGCGTGACGTATTGAAGGCCGTGAAGGGGTTGGCGGGCACCCGCACGATCATGATGATCGCGCATCGACTTTCGACCATCGCAAGCGCCGATACCATCTTCTTTGTCGACAGGGGCAAGGTACTTGCACGCGGCACCCATGAGGAGCTTATGCAGACTTGCGATAAATACCGCGAGCTCTATCAGGCAGAACAGGTGGAGGCAGCCTCGTAGGGACGAAACGTGGGGCGTCCACCCTGCGCGAGCGAAGCGGCACTCATGTCATCCTGAGCGTAGCGAGCCCGAAGGGCGAGCGGAGTCGAAGGATCTCGCGAAAGGCCGCAGCTCAACACGAGATTCCTCGGCTCCGGGCTCCTGGCGGCGCTCGGAATGACACCGAATGAGTCGCCAAGCACGTCCGAACGTCGGATTTGCCTTGAACAAAGACGAATCCTCAGTCAAATGCTACATGGGGGATACGGGCCTACTCGTCAGCCTTGCCTTTTCGGAAAACGATATAGCCGATGAAGATCTTTATCGGCAAATTATGAATGGCAGCCTTGCGCTAAACGAGGGGATGCTTCATGAGAACGCGGTTGCCCAAGAGCTTGTTGCACACGGGAGCAAGCTGTACTTCTATACGCATTACTCCGAAGAAAAGCACCGCAACGATATCGAGGTGGACTTCTTGATCTCGGACGGATCGCTTCAGAAGTATCGAGTTAGGCCAATTGAGGTCAAATCATCGAAGAACTACACCAATGTGTCATACGATGCCTTCAAAAAGCGCTTCAAGAAGAAAGTGGAAGAGGGACTGATAGTTCACCCAAAGCGGTTCCAGCGCGATCAGAGTGGATACAGAATTCCCTCCTACATGCTCTTTTGCGCGTTGTCTTGATGGGCTGGCTTATTGCTGCCTGCGAAGACCGGCTCCTTTGCTGTTGCCTTCGGAGTCACCCTCGGTGCTCGAGTCATTGCTCTCGGTGCCACCATTGGGTGTTTCAACAGATTCCCTTTCTGCTTTGAGAAGGACGCCACCCCCATCGGGCACTTCGAGCGTATAGGTGCCATAGGCGTTTTTCGTAAGCCCTCATTGCTTGCCGCTGCAGCCAGAAGGCCGTTTGTGCCATCTAATGCGAAGACTTGTTTGAGCGTGTAGCCGGCGCGGTCCAACACAGAGAAGGTGATGAGCGTGCCAGACGTGGCGGTTTGGTACGTTGTGCCGGCAATGGCGACTTCTCCAAAGTCCTTGTTTGCTGTAAGCGCAGAGAAGAAGCTCTTTTGCCCATCCGCGTATTTAATGATGTAGTTGGTGCGGCTTAGCAGGTCTTGGGTCTTAGCTTCGGTGTTGCTGTGGTCCACTTGCGCTTTAGCCAGCGTGTTCGCCATGATTTTCCACACGGTGATGCTGGCCTCTTTGAGGGAGATGTCGTCGATTTCATTGGTTCCAGAATTCACATTCAGGCCACAGCCATCGTGATTGTTACTCGCCATTGGCTCGTGAACACTTTGGATGGGATTGTTGAGTGCATCATCAGCCAATGCCACCGAGGGTAAGCAGACGAGTGCGAACACGATGCCCAACACGGTGAATGCAAGAACGTAAGCGTACTTCGCCATCCACTGCATGATGCTATCCCTCATTGCTCCCACCGCTCTGTCTAAAATGAGCTGCAAAGTGAACTGTGGT
>CACZSV010000015.1 GCA_902783925.1 uncultured Coriobacteriaceae bacterium | reverse complement strand
TCCCCGCCTATTTCTTTAACGATCCCCAGACGCGCGCGAGTGTGATAAGCATCTTGAGCTGCATATACGTGAGTTCGGCGGTGTTTCCCGCCTATATGCTCGCCCGCAGGGTCTTTGGCTTTGCGCGCACGCCCATAATCATCTGTCTGCTCTTGACGCTCATCTGCCCCGATATGTGCTACTCGATGACTTTCCTGAGCGAAAGCGTGTATCTGCCGCTTGCGCTCTGGCTCATCGCATGCTGTCTTGTGGCATTCGAGCAAAGCGGAGCGCGTCAGCTCATGTGGAGCGCCCTGGCAGGGCTTCTATGCTATCTGTGCTATCTTGCCAAAGAGGTGGCGCTGGGGTTTGCGCTCGCCTTTCTGTGCATGATGATCGTGAAGCTCGTGAAAGATGCATCGCGCAGAAAAGACAACGCGCTCGCTCTCGTGTGCTTTCTTGCAGGGCTGGCCGTTCCGTTCGTCTTGCTCAAGTTGACCCTGTTTTCCGGTTTGCTCAACTCGTACAACCAAACTGATCCGAGTGTTCTTGCGAATCCCTATACGGTTCTCTTCACGTTTTACGCCATCGCCATGGACAGCCTTCACTTTGCCATGGCCTTCGCGTTCTTTCCGCTTTTGCTGCCGGCGCTCACGTTCAGGCGCCTCACGCGCCGCGAACGCGAACTCTATCTCTTCAGCGCTTTATCCTTCGCGTTTATTCTGCTTGCAGTTGTCTACACCATTTCGATTCGCGAAGACGTGGGGCATGTCGGCATACGCCCGCATGTGCGCTACGTCGCGCCCATATTCCTGCCCTTGCTGTTCTTGTTTATCAAGCAGCTGATACGACGCGATGCGGTGTATCTGAGGCGTAATCCCGCAAGTCTGGCGCTTGTATGCACGCTTACGGGTGTTACCTGCGTTTTCACGCTTTTCATGTTTGGGAGCGCCGATTACGCGCAGGGCTTTGACAATGCGCAGATGCATGTGCTCAGGCTGGCAAACGATATGGGCGAGCCGTTGCCGGTTGATCCGAACTACGATGTCTCGGGGTCGTCCAACCCAAGTGACATCTACCATGGGTCCTGGCTCGAGATCGTCCCTCTTGTGTGGCTCGCGCGCGTGCTTGCGTGCGCGTATCTCGCCTTCGGGCTTTTCGCGCTTCTTTCCAGGCGTCGCTTCGAGGCGGGGATGCTCGTGCTCGCTTTCATCGCGATGTACATGCTGGCGAACAATTACGGGGCATGGCAGTACAACACGTCGGTCTATACGGTCGAAGAAGACAACGTCGCGCAAGTATGCGAGGTCGAGAAGTTCATCGACGCGCTGCCGCAAGGCGAGCAGGCGCTCATCGTCTACGACGACAGCTCGTCTTCGATTAACAATCTCATGGACGTCTATATAGACAACGATAAGAATAATTGCTGCTATATCCTGCGCGAAGATTTCAAGCGCGTTGTGCTTGAAGAAGGCGGCGGGCAAAAAGAGCTGCTTCTTGCCAGCGATGCGACCATGGGAGACAACATCTTTGGTGTGAACGGCAGAACATGCGACGATGCGCGTGGAATCAGCTATGTCATCGTACATACCGGGCAGGCGCTGAAAATCGACACGGCACATGCGACGCAGGTGACGCTCTCCGGTGTCTCGGATCTTATGGTTTATAAGATTGACGAAGACGCGGTCATAGATCTCATCTAGCAGATGAACGACGTGAAATCGACGGCGCTGCGCTAAAATGCTGTCCACGGAAACGTCTGAAGGGGAGCTTGCTTGTCATATCGGGTGCGCATAGACGCCTATCAGGGGCCGTTCGATTTGCTCTTGCGCCTCGTGTCGCGTCAGAAGATCGACATCGGCGCCATCTCCATTGCAGAAATCGCCGATCAGTACCTGGCCGAGGTCGAGCGTATGAAGGACCTTGACCTTGACATCGCGAGCGACTTCATCGTCGTTGCTGCCACGCTGCTCCAGATGAAGGCGGCGTCCCTTCTACCCTCGCAATCGCCGCAGGATATTGAACTCGACGAGGAATTTGCAGATCTCACGCCCGAGCAGACCCGCGATATTCTCGTGGAGCGCCTAGTCACCTACAAGAAGTTCAAGAACGCTGGTGCCGCGCTTGGTGCACGAATGGAAAACGAGAGCAAAATGCATCCGCGCGAAGCAGGAATCGAACCGGAGTTTCTCGGGCTCATGCCAGATTTTCTCAAAGACATCACCTTACATGGACTGGCGGTGATCTGCGCAGATATCGCCGCACGCCGCGATACCTTTCTGCTCGAGGCCGAGCATATCGCTGCCGTTCCCATTTCCATGGAGCGTCATGTCGAGGGTATTTACCGTACCATGCGCAGGCGCAAGAACAGGACCTTTACCGAGCTCGTGGGAGATTCGGCGACACCCGAGTTGGTTGTGGTTACGTTTCTGGCAATACTCGAGCTCTACAAACGCGGTGTCATCACCGTGCATCAGGACGCCGCTTTTGAGGAAATCGAGCTCGCGATTGATGAATCTGCGCCCGAGATTACCGATTTCTCGGTTCCCGATTGGGGCATGCCAGAAGACCCGACGCTCGATAGCTTGGACCCGGCGGCATTAGAAGCGGCGTCAGCTTTGGATGGCGAGGCCGCCAATGCCGAACAGGATAATCAGGAGTGACGAATATGCGCGATGAAGCCTATGCAGAATTGATGAGCGCCGCCGAGGCGATGCTCTTTGTTTCGGATGAGCCGGCAAGCTCTGCCAAGCTTGCGACGATGATTGGCGTGGCGCCCGGAAAAATGGACGAGGCGCTCGCGCTGCTCGCAGCCGAATACCAAGATGAGGACCGCGGGATTCAGCTGCGCGAAGTCGCCGGGGGCTGGCGTTTCTTCACCCATCCCGCGCATCACGGGCTTATCGAGAAGTACATCGTTTCCTGGGATACGCGCAAGCTCTCCCAGGCCGCTCTCGAAACGCTCGCCATTATCGCGTACCATCAACCCGTGACGCGCGCCGGTATCAACGCAGTGCGCGGCGTCAACTCAGAAGGTGTCGTCTCGTCGCTCGTCGAAAAGGGCCTCGTGCGCGAGATGGGACGCGACAACGCTCCTGGAAACGCCATTCTGTATGGAACAACCCGCAGTTTTCTCGAGCGCTTCGGGCTTAAGAGTGTGCACGATCTCCCCCCGCTTGAGGATTTTGCCCCCGATGACGAAAGCCGCGAGTACATTCGCGAACGCCTGAGCGGAAACGAGGGCGTAAGTTCAAACCAGCTTGGGTTTGATACAGATGATGAAGATACCGAGCTTGTCGACGACGCGCAGGGACGCGCGATTGAAGAAGACGAGCGCATTGTGGTCGAAGATGTTGACCGTGGAGACGACGAGCGTGTAGACGATTCTGAAGCCATGGCCGATATTATCGGCGAGGCTATGACCGAGAAGGTCGAAGTCGACTATGCAGACGACGATGACGATGAGGAAAAGGATAGCGAATTCGACGGCGTCGATGACGACGACGAGGACGAGGACGAGGAAGACATCCTGGTAATCGAATGAGCGATACGATGCATATTCCCGAGCAGCCGTTTCCCATGCGCCTGCAGAAGTTTCTCGCGCGTGCGGGTGTAGCAAGCCGCCGTGGGTCAGAAGACCTCATGACGGCTGGTCGCGTGAGCGTGAACGGGGTCGTGGTACGCGAGCTTGGCAGCAAAGTCGACCCCAAAGTCGATGTCGTTCGCGTCGACGGGCGCGAAGTGCACCTTGCCGACGGCGCCGTGTATCTCATGCTCAACAAGCCCGCCGGGTACCTGACGACTATGTCGGACCCATATGAGCGTCCGTGCGTGGCAAATCTTGTGCCAATAGAGCGTTACCCGGGGTTGTTCCCTGTTGGGCGCCTCGATCAGGACACGACCGGGCTGCTTCTCTTCACGACTGACGGCGATATGGGCCAGCGGCTCCTGCATCCCAAGCATCATGTGGCAAAGACGTACCGAGCACACGTGGATGGCGTTCCGAGTGAAGCACAGCTTGACGAGCTTCGTAGGGGCATTGTGCTCGATGATGGGCCATGCCAGCCTGCCGATGTCGTGCTCGATAGAAAACGGAAGGACAACACCGCCGATATCACCATACGCATACGCGAGGGAAGAAAACGTCAGGTCAAACGCATGTGCTCGGCCATTCACCACCCTGTCCTCGAATTGCACCGTGATATCTTCGGCCCACTTGAGCTGGGAAATCTGGCAGCGGGGAAGTGGCGTCTGCTGAGCCAGGAAGAGGTCGCCGCGCTTAAGCTCATTACCAAGCGCTAAACGCCATCATGCTTATCCGGCCCTGCACGCCTATGCCGTGAAACACGGCATGGCAGGCTTTTCCACGTACCAGCTGCGCATTATTCCATTTTGAACACACTGCACACTTTGAAATGGTGTACTATCTGCGTCACGTCTGTTGAAAGAGAAAGGCACTATCCACATGCCAAACGAGGGAAGCTTCGAGGCTGCAAAACGCAAAAGCGATGCGATTCGCGCTGATTTCGATGTGAATCCAGACAAATACAAGATGCTCACGGGCGATCGTCCCACGGGCAGGCTTCATCTGGGGCATTACTTCGGCACGCTCAAAGGGCGCGTCGACCTTCAGAATCGCGGGATCGCCACCAATATCATCATCGCGGATTATCAGGTCATAACCGACCGCGACACCACGGATAATATCGCCGATAACGTCTATAACATGGTTATCGACTACGTTGCCTGCGGTATCGACCCGCAAAAGACGATGATCTTCACCCATTCTTCTGTTCCCGCTCTCAACCAGCTCATGCTGCCGTTTCTCTCTCTCGTGAGCGAATCCGAACTCGAGCGCAACCCGACGGTCAAGGCGGAACAGGAGGCATCGGGCCACGCGCTTACGGGCCTTTTGCTCACGTATCCCGTTCATCAGGCTTGCGACATTCTCTTCTGCAAAGGCAATATTGTCCCCGTGGGCAAAGATCAGCTGCCGCATATCGAGCTCACACGCACCATTGCGCGTCGTTTCAACGAGCGTTACGCGCAGGTATTCCCCGAGCCTGAAGGTGTGCTCTCGGATGTTATCGAGGTTCCCGGTCTTGACGGGCGCAAGATGTCGAAGAGCTACCACAACGGCATCGCGCTTTCGATGACGGCCGAAGAGACCGCCAAGATCATCAAGAAGTCCCCGACGGACTCCGATCGCAACATCACGTTCGACCGCGAAAACCGCCCTGGCGTGTCGGCGCTTCTTACCACGGCAGCGCTTTGCTCGGGAAGGACCGAGGTCGATATCGCCGCAGAAATCGGAAATGGGGGAGGTGGCGCGCTCAAGGCATTCGTCACCGAAGCGGTGAACAGTTATTTCGCGCCCATCCGCGAGCGTCGTGAAGAGCTTGCGCAGGATATGGATACGGTCAAGGACATCTTGCACGATGGAAATAAGCGTGCAAACGAAATTGCCGAAGCGACCTTGCAAGAGGTACGCGAGGCAATGGGCATGATCTATTAATTCTGCAAGCGGGGATATAGTAGAATACCTTCACCATGATCAAGGTGTTGCATAGCATAAAGCTCTCCGTAATCGCCGTCTGTGTTCTCGCACTTGGCTTATGCCTGTGTGCCTGCGGTGCTTCCGGTGCGTCTTCTCATAGTTCGAGTGCGTCTGTTGCAAGCGATTCGTCTGCGTCGTCGCAAGCGCAGGAAAGCTCATCTGCGAGCTCTTCTGCGGCTTCGTCGACGAGTACGGGCTGGAAGTTGTTTAACCTCTTCGGTTCCAGTGAAGAAGATGACTACGTCACCGTCAAACAAAAATATGTGTATTACGAGGGCATCCATCATGCCGAGCTCGTATTCCAAGGCTTCGAGGACCGTCCGCTCGAAATCGAAATCTACGCGCATTCCGCCCCCGAGACAGCGAAGAGGTTCTGCACGCTTGTCGACTTGGGCTATTACAACGGCAGGCCCGTGTTCTGGATCTTGAACGAGATGTACATGCGCGCCGGTAACCCCGAGCAGGAGGACAAAAACCTTATCACCGGCGAATATGAGGAATCCGATGTCTCTAACTCCAACTCGCTCAAGCGTGGCGTTATGGCGCTTAACCGTGCCGACGACGGGCAGCAAAGCGATGCATCGAGCTTCTTTATCTGCATGAGCGATCTTTCGTACCTCGACAGTAAGTACGCCGCTTTTGCAAAGATTACCAAGAATTACGAGGTCGTCGAGGAGATTTCCGAGCGCGTTACAAGCTCCGATCCACAAAATCGAATCGATATCGAGCAGACAGGCAAGGTCATTGATGTGGCGAAGGCCCCTCATATAGTTTCCATCGAGATGATTGATTTAGGTCTTGTATCATGAGAAGCATTATGCGTATCGCCGTGCTCACGGCGCTTTCGGTATGTGTCATCATTGCTTGCGTCGCATGCTCGTCTTCTTCCAATTCCTCGAGTTCGAGCGCAAGCAACGCCTCGAGCACGAACGCTCAAACTCGTAGCTCACAGGCGAGCTATACGACGCAGGCAGAAGGTGACTTCGCCTCCGGTATCCATCACGCGACCGTAAAGGTCGAGGGGTACGAGCCTTTCGTCATCACGCTCGATGCCAACAATGCTCCCGTGAGCGTAGCGACTTTCTGCAAGCTTGCGCAAGACGGCTTCTATAACGGCAAGGCGTTTTATCGCATTGTCGAGGGATTCTGCCTGCAGGGCGGAAGCGAAGGTGACAGCTCGTATGCCTTGAAGACCAATCTCGTTCCCATCATCGGTGAGTTCAGCGAAAACGGCGTGAAAAACGCGCTTGCCGACAAGTTCGTCAAAGGTACCGTCGCCATGGCGCGCACCAGTGATCCTAACAGCGCGACGAGCACGTTCTTTATCACGCTCGGATCGACGGCGAACGTCTCAGATAGCCTCGATGGAAAGTACGCGGCTTTTGGAACGATCGATGAGGCGGGCATGCAGATTGTCGATTCGATCGTTTCCGATCATGCAAAATATGCGACAGGGCAGGCCGGCTCCATTAACGAGCCGAAGAACATGCCCCGTATTGAGAGCATCACCATAAACGACTAAGCAAAAGAGAAGGTGCCATGAGTATCCCATTTTCCAAGGTCGTCATCATAGGAGTAGGGTTGATTGGCGGCTCGATAGCAGCTGCCATGAAAAAAGAAGAGAATCCGCCTATTGTCTATGGCATCGGCCTCCATGAGGAATCTCTTGTACGGGCGAAAAGCGTAGGTGCTCTTGACGATTACGCGCTTGCAGACGATGGTCGCGTTACCGAATGGCTGTCTGCCGGCGGCTGCGACCTCGTCATTATCGCAACGCCCGTCTATTCTGCTCGCGATTGGTTCGAGCGTATTGAGAGTTGTGGATACGATGGCATTATCACCGACGTCGCATCGACCAAGGCGCTCATTTGCGAAATCGCAGAAGAGGTCCTGAGCGATCCGAGCAGGTACCTGCCCGGGCATCCCATGGCGGGTTCGGAGAGTAATGGCTTTGGAGCGGCCCGTGCCGATCTTTTTCAGGGCGCTTACTGGATTCTCTGCCCGGCGGACGATACGCAAAACGAGGTTTTTCTCAAACTTCACGAGACGTTCAGTTCGCTCGGCGCCCGTATCATTTCGATAAGTCGAGATCAGCATGATAGCGCTATTGCTATCGTAAGCCATGTTCCGCATATGGTCGCCTCCTCGCTCGTCGAGCTAGCGGGCAATCATGCCGACGAGCGCAAGGAGCTGCTGCGTCTTGCCGCGGGCGGTTTTAAGGACAGCACGCGTATCGCTGCGGGGTCGCCTGAGCTCTGGGCGGGCATCGCGCTCGATAATAAGGATGCAGTTGCTGCCGGTCTACACGAAATGGGCGAGATCCTCGCACGTTTCGAAGACGCTATTGTTCGTGAAGACACTGATGAGCTTATCGACATGCTCGCCAGAAGCGCGGAGTTGCGGCGCAGCTTGCCGGCGCGCTGGGTACCCGATTCTGCCAAGCTCACGCAGGTGCGCATTGCCATGACCGACCATCCGGGTATCATCGCGGAAGTTACTGGTTTCGCAGCACAAGCCGGTTGCAATATCCAGTCAATTGAAATCAATCATATTAGTGAGGGCACCGCAGTACTCGACCTTATCCTGACAGATGAGGGCGATATGGGACGATTTGGCGGCAATCTCATAAACAACGGGTTCGATTTCCTGTTCGCCGGATTATCGCAGGAGGACTAATGCCGCTTCAGGGCGCAATTCGTGTTCCAAGCGATAAATCAATCTCGCACAGAACGGTGCTCTTCTCTGGGCTTGCGCACGGTGTTTCTCATGTGCAAGACGTCTTACCCAGTGCTGACGTGCTTGCATCTATCGACGCTATGAGAGCGCTGGGGGCGCACATCAAGCTCGAAGAGGGAGATTGTGGTCTGACGGGGACGATCGAGGGCTTTGGCCAGCAGGCTTGTGGCGGTCCGTTCGAAATCGACTGCGGCAATTCTGGAACGACTGCGCGGCTTTTGATGGGCGTGCTTTCTGGCCTCAATGTCGAGGCGCGTCTCACGGGAGATGCCTCGCTCAGCTCGCGCCCGATGATGCGCGTCATAGAGCCGCTTTTACAGTTAGGTGCGCTGATAGAGGCTTCTGATGGTTGCCTTCCTGCTCGCGTGCGTGTCCATGATGGGCTGCAGCCGGCGCATATTCGGACAAAGCAAGCCTCTGCGCAGGTGAAAAGTGCAGTACTGCTTGCGGGCCTCTTTGCGCAGGGCACAACAAGCGTGACTGAACCCAAGGCGAGCCGAAACCATACGGAGCTCATGCTGCCCGCATACGGCGCACGGGTCGAGACAAGCGGCCTGACGTCGTGCGTGGAGGGGCCTGCGCGCCTTACCGCGCATGATATACGGGTTCCCGGCGATCCTTCTTCTGCGGCGTTCATCGCCGTTGCGGCAGCGCTTATGCAAAGTTCTGCTGTCACAATCGAGCAAGTCGCGCTCAATCCCACGCGTACTGGGGCTTTCGAGGTCTTGCGTCGCATGGGCTGCGCTATCGAGTATTCCAAGCAAGGCGCGATTGGAGCGGAGCCTGTTGGCGATATCGTCGTGAGATTCTCGCCTCGGCTCGACGCGGCTGTCGTTGAGCCTGAAGAGATTCCCACGCTCATCGACGAGATTCCCGTGCTCGCGCTCGCCGCGGCATGTGCTCATGGCGAGACGGTATTCAAAGAGGCAGGCGAGCTGCGCGTGAAGGAAAGCGATCGCCTCTCCGCGATACTCGATATGCTCGAATGCCTTGGTGTGCATGCGTTTGCGCAGGGCGATGACCTCCACATCGTCGGTGCTGCCGGTGTGCCGCGGCATGCTCAAGCACATGTCGAGGCGCAGACGCATCACGATCACCGCCTTGCTATGACCTGGCATATTGCAGGGCTATGCTTTGGCGTGGACGTGTCGCTTGACGATGCCGATTGCGTGGCCGTTTCCTGGCCTGGCTTTTTCGACGCTATCGAATCGCTTTGAAGATGCTACACTTGCAACGATTTCTGCCAGCAAAGAACTAGGGGATGAATATCCGTGATTATCGCCATCGATGGGCCTGCAGGTTCAGGAAAATCAACCGTTGCCAAACAGGTCGCGCGCATGCTCGGCTTTCAATACCTCGACACAGGAGCAATGTACAGGAGTGTCGCCTGGTACGCGCTCGAGCATCAGGTTAATCCAGATGATGTTGATGCACTTGCGCGTATCGCTCAGGAAAAGAGCATCGAGTTTCGTGCGGCGCAAGATGACGCTCAGCCGTCACGGGTGTTCATAGACGGCGTCGATGTGACCGGCGAAATACGCACGCCGCGTATCGACAAGGCTGTAACGCCCGTCTCTGCGATACCGGAAGTGCGAAGCGCACTCGTCTTGCAGCAGCGTGCTATCGCGAGCACACACAATGTCGTCATGGAGGGACGCGATATCGGGACAGTTGTATTCCCCAACGCCGAGGTCAAAGTCTTTCTCACGGCCAGCGCCGAGGAGCGCGCTCGCCGGCGCGCGGCTCAGAATAGAGAGCGAGGCTTTGGCGAAGTCAACGAATCCGCGATTCTCCAGGATATTATCAGGCGCGATGAGGCAGACAGCACGAGGGCAGCATCCCCGCTCAAGCCTGCAGATGATGCGCATATGCTCGATACGACGGATATGAGTATCGATGAAGTATGCGAAACCATAGCCGCTTTCGCGCGTGATCTGCTTTAGAGAAAGCGGGCCCAGCACATGAAAAGCGAGGAATTCTTCGATAAGGGCATATGGGTGCCAAAGGGTAAGCCGCGAAACTGGTTTGTCTACGTTGCGGCCTACTTTATCAGGCCCGTTTTCAAGGTGTGCTTTCGGTATCGCGTGAAGGGCTCAGAAAAGCTCAGAGCACTCGATGGCGAGCCGGTCGTCTTTGTCCAGAATCACGTCTCGTTTGCCGATCCATGCATTACCTATGTCGCGCTCTATAGCCGTGCGGGCGGCACGCGCGTCCTCGCGCGGTCCTCTCTGTATCGTCCAGTGGCGGCGGGCTTGCTCGCGCGTGCGGGCGCTATACCCATCGATCCAGATTCTGCCGATCGCACAGCCATCAAACGGGCGGCAGCGTGTTTGAAACGCGGTGAGAATCTGCTCATTTATCCCGAGGGCACGCGTATGAACAGGCCCGATAAAGTCTATCACCCCCATGCGGGTGCCGTGCTCATCGCCAATATGGGCAAGGCGCGTATCGTTCCCATCGGCATCAAAGGCCCAGAGAAGATCATGCCCTACGGAAAAGCCAAGTTCATACGGTTTCCCCGTATCTACCTGAACGTGGGCGATCCCATCGACCCCAAGGACAAGCGCTTCGAGGAGTACCCCAAGAAGGAGCGCTCGAATGCTATCATCAACGAGGTGATGGATGCCGTTTTCAAACTTCGCGACGAAGCAGATAAGTGAGCGTGTTCATGGGCTTCGAAATCGAGATTGCGCAGAATGCCGGTGCGTGCTTCGGCGTGATGCGCGCGCTCAAGATGGTAAACGAGGCTGCCACGCTAGATGGTCAAAAGCACACGCTCGGGCCGCTGATTCATAACCCACAGGTAGTCGATGAGCTCGCAAAGAAAGGCGTCGACGTTGCGAACTCGCTCGACGAGGCACGCGAGGGCACGTTGGTGTTGCGCAGCCATGGTACGGCACCGCAGCTTGTCCAGGAGGCGTATGAGCGCGGCTTCAACGTAATCGATGCCACGTGCCCATATGTCACGAAAGTCCAACGCCGGGCACGCGAGCTTGGCGAGGATGGTTTCGGCGTCGTCATTATCGGCGAGCTTGGTCATGCGGAGGTCGAGGGCATACGTGCTTGGGGCGGAGATGCGGTGGTTGCCGTAGCGGATACGCCGGAGAAGCTCCCCGCTGCGCTTCCCGCAAAAGTAGGTGTCGTCATCCAGACCACACAGAGCCAAGAGCATGTTGATGCCGTTCTCGAAGTGCTGCGCAGGCGCGTGACGGAGCTTCGTGTTGAAGAGACGGTCTGCTTTGCCACCCAGAAACGGCAGCAGTCATGCGCGGAGCTCGCCGCTCGAGCCGACGCGATGCTCATCGTGGGCGGGCGTAATTCCGGGAACACGACGCGTCTGTTCGAGATCGCGCGGGCAAGGTGCGCAAACAGCCATCATTTCGAGGCTGCTGACGAAATCGAAACTGCCTGGCTCAACGATGTGGCGCTTGTCGGCATCACCGCTGGTGCGAGCACGCCTGCAGAACATATCGAAGCGGTTCGCACGCGGCTCGTCGAGCTCGGTGGGCTCGGATAAGGCTGGCTGCGTGGCTGGCGACAAGACGCGCAACCCGTATGAGCTCAGCCGAGCGCTTGCGTATCCACGCGCTTGCCGGGCCGTTGTCGCACATGTCGATACTGGCTCTCCGGCACAGGCATGCGGAATCGAACCCGGTATGGTTTTCACCCAAGTTGAAGGCGAGCCGCTGCGCGATATTATCGAATGGCGCTGGTATGCAGATGGCTTCGATGTCGAAGTCACGCTCGAGACGGGCGAGCGCGTGCTCATAGAACGCGAGCTTGGTCAGGACTGGGGCATCACCTTCGACGATAGTATTTTCGACGGTGTCATCATCTGCAAGAACGCATGCACGTTCTGCTTTATGCATATGCTTCCGCAAGGCATGCGACCCACGCTATACCTACGTGACGATGATTACCGGCTTTCGTTTTTACAGGGTAACTTCGTCACGCTCACCAACGTGAGCGACGATGATTTTGAACGAATCGTCGAATATGATCTCTCGCCTCTGCACGTCTCGCTTCATGCCGTTTCTCTCGATGTTCGTCGCGAGCTTATCGGCAAAAACGCCACGCGTGGCATGGAGATGCTCGAAGCATTGCTCGAGGCTGGAATCGAAGTTCATGTGCAGGTGGTCGTCGTCCCGGGCGTTAATGACGGGCTTGAGCTCACGCGAACGCTCTCGTGGATATGCGCGCATCCTGGCGTGCTATCCGCTGCATTTGTCCCGCTTGGATACACAAAGTTCCAGAAGCGCTTCGACCGCTCGTTTTCCGATGATCCCGATGCTGCAGCGCAGGTTATCGAGCTTATTAGGGAATTTCAGGAGGATTCGGGCGTCGAACAACGCAATACGAGCTTGCAGGTAGCCGATGAGTTCTACTTGAACGCAGGCTA
This sequence comes from uncultured Coriobacteriaceae bacterium, assembly GCA_902783925.1. Lineage (GTDB taxonomy): Bacteria > Actinomycetota > Coriobacteriia > Coriobacteriales > QAMH01 > QAMH01. The sequence goes on along the minus strand of CACZSV010000015.1, from coordinate 797 downwards.
TGCATTTCCGCCGGCAGATGCGTATGCGGGATATCCACAATTTCACGACGGCATCGGTATGATGCGTTCGTTCATCGACGATTGGCAGAGAAGCGCTGATGCGATCGCGAATCTGGCGGCATCGTGGGAAGAAAGGCCGCCGGCGCATATCGTTTGCGGCATGGCGTTTGCGCGCGTGCTCGAGCCTCTCATTGAGGTATCTCCGCTTGCAGGTCTTCTGAGCGTGCTTGCGGTCGAGAACCGCTTTTTTGGCGGCAATGTCGACGTGAGCTGTCTTTTGACCGGCGCGGATTTGCTGCCTGCGCTTGATGTTGCGTCTCCTGCGGGTATCGTCGTGCTGGCCCGTCAGCTTTTTAATCCGGCTATGGCCTTGCTTGATGATGTATCGTTGGCTGAATTGGAAGCCGTGACGAAATGCCCCATTGTCCTTTGTACGTACAATCCAAGTGAGATTCTCGAAGTGCTCAATGCGTATATACATTGAGGGCGCACGTGTGTCGAATAATGAGGAAACTGTCCCGTATGCTAGACTCCCCGATGTCCTCAGTTTAATTTATGTAAGCTGAATTTTCTGGGGGCGCAAGGTGAAACTTATCAAGAAAGCAGTGCTTGTGTTTGCCATGGCACTTGTTGTGGGCATGGGGCTGGTTTCTACTTTTGGCCTGTAGCATGCATATTCCACGGAAACGCGGCAACCTATTGGAAATTATGCTGTTCTCGAGACAAACAGCGATTCTGTGGGAACCGGACATGCATATACCTTGACCTTCAAATATGCATCATCTCAAGAAGAAGTC
>CACZSV010000014.1 GCA_902783925.1 uncultured Coriobacteriaceae bacterium | reverse complement strand
AGGTCGCGTCGGATCAGGCATGAAGGTATTTAACCCCTCAACGTCAAGAAAAGCCCAAAGAGGAGTATCCTCTTTGGGCTTTTTGATTTCCCCAAGATTCCGTCTTCGTTCCCGTTGTTTGGCGGTTCGAAGATTAGTTGATTGCTGATACCAATCGCGCTTACCGGCCGACGCCGTAGACGCCACATTTGTCAGCAGGGCAGCCCCACTCGTGTTCCGAGCACCAGCCGCCGGCGATACCGTCGAGCTCCTCGTCGGGAATATCCATGCCCTCCTCCTTGGCGAGCTCGAACAGCTCCTCGGGGGTGTGGCATGCGCGTGCTTTCTCCTGCAGCTCGGGAGACAAATCATTGATGTTCATAGTTTTTCCTTTCGGTTTTCTAACGCATCTCAATTACGCCGACTCTCCACCGACGATGTTGCCAGTTGGCTTCGGAATTGAACCGAATACATCATTTGCCCAGGCATGGCGACCTATTTTGCGAGAGAAACCAGCGTTTCCCTAGATGATCCTGGTGCTATGCGACGGGTCGGGTATGCTAAAGTCATCGGGCGAGTCTTTCGGGATGGGATCGCCGCAATAAACGCAAGTGGTCGATTCGGGCTCGTTGGGCATGCCGCACGTCTCGCAGGTGACCTGATTGCTGTCATTATTTCTCTTCACTGGACTTGGTCTGAAGCACATGGTCGTTTCCTTTCCTTCGCATGTCCGATATTTCAGGTTTGCCGCGTACTCCTTGCCGAAGCGCACGAGTTCTCGCTTTCTTATAATTATACGAACGCCGTACTTATTTCATCCTAAATTTTTTTTCCAAAAAAATTGGCGCTGGAGCGAAGCGTCACGTCTGCGCCGGTTCTGCGAAACCTTGTCGTCAAGTGTCGATAACAAGCCACGCGAAAAGTCGTTTGACAACCGATGGGATAATTGGGGCAATTAACGAGCGCTATAATTCGAGCTGGTGATTTACATCGGCGGAAATGGTGCTTACCGTGAATGAGGCTCTGGCCGAACCCTGGTGCCCGAGAGGATAGTAGCGAGCGAAAAAGGCAAAGTGATGTCCTATGAGTCTGATTGACAGACCCTCTCAGATGACGGTGTTCGATGCGCTCTATTCAATAGCTGCAAAAGATGGCAGGGACGAAGCCCTGTTTGGGAGCAGCTTCGACATCGCAAGGGGTGCTTACGAGCGCACGCTTATAGGTGAGGGGTACCCAGCTGCTTACATCGAGTTCCCCCTTTTGGGGTCGCCGGGATTCGATTTGCTCTCAGTTCACAACGACTTGCAGCCCGGATCTCGGTTCGCTCTGGGAGCCGGCTTTGGATATCAGGCGATGTTCGACTGGTTCGCGGATGTCTGCGGAACAGGTGCCAATGCGAGCTGCGGAATCGAGGTCGACACATCAATCGGCGAAACCGAGCGGGCGGGCGTCTACCTGCAATATCGTAAACGCTCCGACCTGATCGAGCCATTCTTGGGCTCCATTGGCGAGAAAGCCCGGACGGAAAGCTTCTTGGCCGTGGACAACCGCATGCCCGAAGGCTGGCCGCCTGCCTACGTGGGTCTCTTTCCCGGGCGAGCGGGCACGCCGCTTCGCATCGGTGGCTACATGGGGCACGCCATGCAAAAGGCATGCGCCGCCGACCCCGCGCATCTCGCTGCCCAATTCGATCAAATTGGTTTCTCCGCCTACGACGACGAAATGCTCTCGAAGTGCAGCATGTTCATGTCGCTTGCGCCGTCCATCGATTTCCAGTTCGACATCATGGCCGACGGGAGCCTCGACGATGTGTTCGGGTTGTCTCTTTCGTTCAACGAGACGAAGGCGCGCGAAGCGCGCGCATGCATGGAAAGCGGCTACGGCGCTCGGATATGCAGCACCCTGCAGGAATGGGGACTCGCAGATGAGCGCTGGAAGATTATCGCTGGCGCCGCGTATGCCCGCCATGTGCCATTCGGTCAGGAAGACGGATCCCAAGGCAGATTCGCCCTCTGCTGCCTGTTCAACTACGCGAAAGTAAAGTTCGTCGGAGCCGTCGCGCAACCGGCGAAGTTCTACTTGAGGATGGCCGCCGGCGAGGTGGGAGTATGAATGCTGGTGTGACGATGCTGTACGAGACCTTGTACCGCCTTGCCTCTAAGGACGTCGAAGCCGATCTGTTCGGGACGAGCGCGCCGCTCGCGGAGGAGGCGTTTCGACGCGCTTTGGCAGGAACGTCGACCCCTATCGTTTGGTTTGAGATCCCGCTTTCTGGCTCGCCGCGCTTCGATCTACACGTTGCTCATGGCAATGCCGATATTCATGAATACGCCCCGTTCACACCGGATGCGATGGATAGATACGGCGAGTTGTTGAATTGGTTCGCATCCGAGCCTCGCGAAGGCGGTGGGCTCGCGCTCGCCTACGACGTAGGAGACGGCCGCATCGATGCCCCCGCCGTGCATGTCAATGTAAACGGCGCTGGTGCCTTCGACGCGGGGGGATTCTTCGACTATGTTGGCAGGCAAGAAGCGACAGCGCTCTACGACGGCTTTGCCAAACGGCTTCCGCAGGGCTGGCATATATGGTACTTCGGCGTGCATCCGGGCAGGCCGGGCGCTCCCGTTCGAGTCGATTGCTTTGTTGACGAGCACTTGAAACACACGTACGCTGCCGAACCCGCACGGTTCGAAGAAGACCTCCGCAAAGCAGGCTTTGCCGTCGGGGGGCCGGCAGTGCGTTGCGTTGGTGCAGAAGTGGCTGCTTCTCCCTTTGGCATGGAGTTGCAATTCGACGTGCTTTCCGATGGAGCACTTGGGCAAACAGTGGGCGTTTCGGCCCAATTTCCCCTTGTTTCAGCGAGCGCTGCGCGCTCGCTTTGGGAGTCAGCTGGCGACGCAGCAAAGCTCATGGACTTCACCGAGGATTCAGGTGTCGCTGACGCCCGTTGGCGACATGTCCGAGACACCATGTTTGCGAAGGCTGTGCGAGTCGGCGATATGCTGCGAGCGCTCTATTGCGTCCCCCTGTTCGCGAAGTTTCGAGTATGTGCGGATGAGCTCCTCGATGTGAAGATTTACCTGCAATCGGGTGCAGTCGAGTTGAGAGCGGGGACATAAAAGAACGCGCCCGAAATGATAGTGTAGAGTTTATAGGGTCTTCCGCTGAAACACATAATCTTGGTGCGTTATTTCATTTATTTGCACGTTCTGACGCGTTCCCTTATCAGATTTGAGAAATTTGAGAATATTAAGACGTTTGGCTTGCTCCTGCGTATAAGAGGAGTAGGAAAGTAGCAATGGAGAAGTCCGCAAGGACCATCGGTTTGGAAGGAGGCAGGACATGACAAGTTTTAGCGAATTAACCCCTGATCAGATGGAAAAGGCACGTGCATGCAAGAACGCCGATGACCTGATCGCGCTTGCCGATTCCGAGGGCGTCGAACTCACCGACGAGCAGGTTGAGGCTATCGCGGGCGGCTCATGGTACGACTGCATGAACGAGACTTGGTAACGCACGGTCCAGTTACGCCTGCCAGAAACGAGGAGGTCTCCTCAGTGGCATGGCAAGCGAAAGGCGGGATCGCGCGGTTGCGTTATATAGATGCGAGAGGAGGGATTTGACATCATGGACTTCAACAAGGAAATGGCTCCCGGGCAGATACTCGAGGCGGCGAAGGAAGAGGGCTACGAGCTCACCGACGAGGAGCT
>CACZSV010000013.1 GCA_902783925.1 uncultured Coriobacteriaceae bacterium | reverse complement strand
GAACACTTGCCGCCGGGTGTAGCCCAAGGCGAGCCCCGTTTCCTCCTGAATGGTGTCGATGCCCTTCACGGCGGTCCACATGGTGGAGCCCGAAATGGCTCCGAATGCCAGCGTAAACGCGATGATGGCCACAATCTCGCCTGCGATATCTATAGCACCGAATACGACGTAGTAGAGCAGCATGAGTACTACGACGATGGGGATTCTGCTGATGAGCGCCTGATAAGCGTCGACGATCCTGCCGACCCAACGTACCCCGCTGCGTCGCGCGAGGACGACGCCGTAACCCAGCAGCAAACCGAGCGCGCCGGATAATACGCTAATGAGCACGGTGACGCCGAGGCCGGAGAGAATGAGCATCCAGCGGTCTTCCTCAATGAAGGTTTTCTGGAAGGAGCTTGCTATCTCTTGGAAAAACCCCTCAGACGTACCCGCCTCTTTGGACTTTACGATGACAGAGATCGTTGTGGGCATAACGGGTTCGCTGAAATCGCACACCGAAGCGCGTTCGGGTGTGTTCGTGAGGGTGCCGCCGAAGTCAGCCTTGCCGGTATCCACCGCGGCGAAGATAGAATCCATGGGAATCGTGGATACTTCCAAGTGATATCCCAGCTCTCGGGCGATAAGCAAGGCGAGCTCTACATCGTAGCCCTTGGGCTGCCCGCCCTGACCCACGTACGAAAAAGGTTCGATAACGCCGGAAGTCGCGAACTTCAAAGTGCCATTGGGCGCGTCCCAGTCTTGATTTGGCAGAGTCTTCCCCGATTCATCTGCTGCGACCCACTTCTCCTCGAGCTTTGCCAAGGTCCCGTCTTCGGAAAAACGTTTGATGATGCCATTGAACTGAGAAGTTAATGCAGAGCCCCGTGGAAAGAAGAAGCCTTCGGACACTTTTACTACCGGCTCAGGCAACAGTGCCACCGTACCCGGACGCCGGTTTACGGCAAGCTGGCAGCAATATGAGAGCTGGACCGCCGCGTCTACCTTGCCCGCCTCTACTGCCGCCACGCATTCCGAAAGGGAAGGATAAAACTCCTCTGAAGTGCCTTCGATTTTCTTCTGGACAGCTTGGTTGTACACACTGCCGTTCACATAGGCGAATTTCTTTCCGGATAATTCGTCAAGTCTCTCGAATACGGGCGTTGCGTCGTCTGCGTACGCGGATGCAGGCGCAAGCGCGATTGACCCCGCCGTAGCGATTACAAGCATCATCGCGGCAAGAAGCGAGAACGAAAGCCTTTTCATTGCTTTTTCAGCCACGTTTTTCTCCGTCATCGATATTCTGTTTCAAACTACGAGGTGACTGCCAGCCTGCATGAGGCGATTCTTCGCCAGTCTTGTTAATGCTACCACATCGACGAGATGACAATCATCGCCCAGCGTCTTCTCTTGTGATTGATCCCATGAGCCTACGGATAGCGCTCAGACCGCTAATGGTGATAGGTAAGGTTGCAATTTCTCTGTAGCGCCAGTGGCAGATGCTGCTTCTTTCACAGGAGGCCCTCTTCTATAGGCATGCGCCGCCTGTCGCTATTTGTTTGGTAATTATAATCCCAGAGAATCCGGGATTATGTAAAAGCATTTCAAGTCACTTATTTGAGCACCGTAGAATTTGCTATGCTATATGTGCGTATTGGATGATCGTGGACAACAGATTTGCGCGGCTGAGCACAGGGCGCAAAATGCTGCCACGTGACGCAAGGAGGCGAAAGCTCATGGCCGAAAAAAAGCAATTCCATTTTGCAACCGAAACGTCCCTGGGTTTCATCGAAGGCGATCTCTTGCTTGAGATTGACGGCAACGATGTAGAGGGCTCCTTCAACGCTCTGGGCGTCGACATGCACCTACAGAATGGTCATTATGAAAATGGCCACTTCTCGGGCAACTTCAGCGAGACCCTTCTCTTCACCCCTGTCGAGGGTACTATCGAAGGTCAGATTGAGGGCGATGATTGCACCATGGAGCTGACAACCGCAAGCGGCACTCGCACGCTTCACAGCAGCTAGAAGAAAAAACCGGGCGAGCTTCAGCCCTCCCAGGACCGACGGGCAGTATGCAATGGGCGCGTTCAGATGAGCGCGCCCATTTCTTTTGTGGCGCTCCCCTGCTACTCCAGATGCGCCGCGCCTAGCATGCACGACAGGGCTTCCTTGCCACTTGCCCCTATTGGATATAGATGATCTCGGTGGGTTTAAAAACGGAGACCAGACGTATGCCCGCGTTGTAGAACAAGCCCAGGCAGAAAACCCAGATAATTGTCTCATCTGAATTGACAAACGAGATAGTGAGCGAGACGAGCGCCAAGTTCACGAGGCCGTGCACGACCTTCAATACCCAAGGAGATCCGAATAGTTTTGACTCCACGCCACGTGCAATGGATAGAACACCCGTGACCGCATTGTAGGCGATTAAGTACAACGCGATTGCGAGCTTGGGGCTATCGATGACCGCGACCGCGAACACGCTCACGTCGATGGCGATAATCGCGATGAACAGAACCGCCAAACCGCCTGTCATATAGCGCGCCAACGCGAGGTAATAGACGAGCTTTTTTACACCATACAGCAAAAACGCAAAGCTCAAAACGAAGCTCACGACGAGAAGGCTGTTTTGCGGCTGCAGCAACATGCCGATGCCGCACGCTATCATGAGCAAGCTGAGGGCGAGGTTCCCGATGCGCTGCAATTTAGTCATGGGCGCCTCCTCGCAGATATCCGATGAGTGGGAGAAAGTCCTGTATACCCGCAAAGCTCTTGCCGTCATAATTAATCGAGCGGCCTGCGAGCGGGTTGCCAGATGACCACACGCGGTTGACAACCATGCCCTTTTGAGCGAGAGCTGCCAAAATGAACTTGCCGAGATACGTATCGTCCTTGCTGTCCTCGTCGGCTTCCAGGTACTCCTCCACGTGCGCGTCGAGATCGAAATAATCGACGTGATCGCCGCACAGACGCTCCCCAAATGCCCTCCAGTCCTCGATGGCATCGGCTGCGGGCTGGCGCTTCTCGAGTATTTCGCGAATCTCGTGCTCGTATGGCGCGACTGAATCAGTGTCGTAGGTATTCACCTCGAACGGGCCGTATTCGCCACGTAGGCATTTCATGGCGTAGACCATCTGGCAAAACGCCTGATAGTATTCGGTGGGATTGTCTTTGAACACCTCTTTGTAATCGTTCCATGCAGGTACATAGCGGTACCTCATAAAGCTATAATCAGGAAGATGTCCCGCGCGTCCATGGCCAAGGTTCATGATCGTGTTCTCGTTGGGCTGAAAAATCGTGTTCGTATACAAGCCGTTCTCGAAATCGTCGGGTATCGCCGGGTTGTGTCCAAATTTAACAGGCCGCTCGATAAAGGAGCCGTCCTCAGAAGGAACCAGCTCGACAAAGAAGCGGTTCGTGTTATTAATGACCAGCGATGGAGTTCCGGCGAAATACCGATGCGCCCACGTGTCTGCTAAAACGTGCATAGCCAAACCCACCGCTTGCATACCTTTACCTTGTGCAAGATTCACCGTATCTGCTACAAGATCGCCGTTTGGGCCGCAGATTAATCGGTATTTATCACGGTAGTACCTATTCCCTTTATGAACTATGGCATGCAGGTCAGCAGGGAGAAAATGAAACGAGGACCAAATTCGCGTAATATCCGCAAGCCCCACCGGGTCTGTACGCGCAGAAGCCATCTCAACTGGAAGCTGCGTCGTTGCTGCAGACTCGGGGCCGCCAATGCGCGCGAGAAACGTCTTAGAGAACTTGTCGACAAGAAACGCGCTGTGGCAGAGTTCCTTGCTTTCCTCGATAGAATAGCCGGCGATAAGCGCTGCGCAGTACGTGCCGTAATAATGAAAAGATCTCTCCATACCCGTGCCTACTCTGCTTTTTTGTTAATCTGCCGCAAACGTATAGAGCTGTAGATAACGAGAATTAAAGCGGCGATTGCGGTCGTTTCGATGGCAATTGTGACGAGCATGTTCAAGGCTGATGAAGCAAATGATGTGGTCATGGCAATGCCGATGAGCGACGATGAATTCCCTATTGCGGCGATTGCGGCGATTACCAGGTAAAACGGACTCTTTTTCTTGCCGCGGCCTTCTGCGCGAGCCGAAAGCCCAACGTATGCGCGGAAACCCATATCGACCAGTGCGATGATGAGCACAGAAGCGTATGTCACGAGTACCGTCGAATCTATCCGCAAGCCGAGTAACTGAATCAGCTGACGAATTGTCTCCTCGTCGACAAATGCAAGAAACAGGGCAATCTTCGCGAGCGACCACACGCTGAACCCGATAACGGCCGTTCCGGCAATCGTCAGGGTGTCTTGTAAGCGTCGTACCTTTATCTGCGTTGTCATCTCTATCCTTCGAGGCAGCTGCGGTGGCCATGCGCTTGTCTTAGACACGCAGCTTAAATCATTGTACTTTCGGTCTCGATACATTGTCAAAAGCCCGATCCTCTCTTAACTGTCATCCGTTCTCTTTCGAGAATCTTGAGCCCAGAACGAAAGAAAGGGCCATGCTGGTATGTGGACATGGCCCTTTTCAAAGATGTTTGGTCAGGCACAAGGCCCGCCTGATTATTTAGATTTCTTAGAAGCTTTCTTGGAGGATTTTTTAGAGGAGTCCTTCGTCGCTTTCGGGGTCTCTTTGCTTGCGGCCTTAGGGGTCTCTATGGCTGCAGATTTGGCGGGCTGCTTAGTCGCGGTCTCAGGAGTTTCCTTCGCTGCAGGCTCAGGCGTCTCCTTTGCAGCAGAAGTTGTGGCTGTCTTGGTCGCTGTCTTCGTGCTTGCATTTGAAGTCGCCGCAGTCGTAGTCTTCGGGGTTTCCTTTGCGGCCGTCTTGATGCTTTCAGAGGCCGCAGCTGCCTTAGGGGTTTCTTTGCTTGCGGCCTTCGCAGCCGGCTTAGATGCTGGCTTCGAAGCGTTCTTTGCCGCAGCTCCTGTCGTTTTCTTTACGGTTGTCTTTACGGCAGTTTTGGGGGTCTGCTCGGCTACAGCTTTGGCGGCTGGCTTTGCGCTTGATTTCGCTGCCGGCTTGGAATTCTTCTTTGCAGTCGTCTTCGAAGCAGGTTTGGGTGCTGCCTTGGCTTTCGTTTGAGAAGTTTCTTTTGTCGCCGTTGTAGCTGATTTGCTCGCAGCGAGATGAGGTATCTCCTCTGTCCTTTTCTCGACCACTACTTCGACCTCAATGACCTTACCCTGCTTTTCGACGCTCTTTTGCATTTCGGAAATCTGCCTGATGGCCTTTTCCTGATTCTTAATGAGAAAGTCCGCCCATGAGTCAACCTGGCTCCTAAAATGCCTGTTAGCGATCTTTTCCCATTCCTTCATCTCTTTCCTGAAGGACTTAGGGGAAATGAACCAAGACGGTACCCATGGCATTTCCTCTGGAAAGGCTTCGGCGAAGTTATCCATCATATCCTGCATGAACACAAAGAACTGATCGTGTTGGTCTTTAGAATCATCAAGGGTTGACTTCTGCAAGCCAATGCCCTTTTCCCAAAACGACTTAAGGTCGTCATTGAGTTCTTTCAGCTTCGTCCTCTGCTTCTTAGGAACGATATCCCAGCCCCAATCGAAAACATTAATTAGGGGCAACATCGGGATGCTCGGTTTCTTTTTGCTCATCTTTACTGTCTCCTTCCATGATTGGCAATACATGTAATCGGACATGATTTCAATCAAATCAAGTGTGGAATTACCCTTGATTGTGCATTTTCGATATTCAGGTTTATTGCAATACTGATGACATGTTTGAAAAAGCTCTCGCTAACCGAAATGGCTGCGCAAGCGTACATCGGCATCAAGCAGAGAGCGTACATGACGGCAAGAGCCATATTGGAAAGAACCTGCATAGACCTCAATGTGTCAGTGTCTGGAACAACGCTTTCCCTACATCGTTGTATTGTAGCATCCCTTTGAAAAGATGAGGATTGACTTATATCGTTTATTCGACGCCAGATGCTATCTGGGATGCTGGAACCTGACGCAATGCAGAGGCGCGCGAAAACGATTCGAGGTCAATTCAAGTTTACGGCAGTTTCTGTATTGAAAATAAAGCGGGT
>CACZSV010000012.1 GCA_902783925.1 uncultured Coriobacteriaceae bacterium | reverse complement strand
GGACGTCGACGAGCTTTTCGCGTTTCCTGTTGCGCCCGACGATCTTGAAGTTGCGGATGCCGTAGTCGGCGCGCAGGCGGGCAACCTCGTCATTTGAGAGGACGATTGGCCCGTCGAAAAGCTCGGTGAAGTCAGCTCTCGGGCGGCCGCACTCCTCGCCGAACAGCGTGCTCTCGCCGTTCAGCTGGTCGCGGCTCTCGTGCTCGTAGTGCAGCTTGCGGACGGGGCAGTTTGGCGCGCAGACCTCATTGACCATCACCTCGAGGCGTTCCGGGCGGGCAACCTGGGCGAGAGTGCCATAGTCCTTGTTCAGGTTGTAGTTGAGGACCACGTAGTCGAAGCGCTCGAGCGCGTCGTTGAGCGCGTCGATGTCGCCAATCTCCCGGGTTGTCGACAGCACGAGCTTGAACAGGTAGTTCCGGCGCAGGTAATCCACTGCTTCGTCCGAGTACACGATCACCTCCACGTCGTAGTCGCTCGCGACGTCCAGGATCGTCCGGACGTACGCGTCGTCTCTCAGCGCGCGGGCGTCGGCGAACATGTTGGTGAAGGTGAGGCGCGCCTTCACGCCCGCGTCGTTGAGCGCCGCGAATGCGGCGTGCATCCGGTAGGGCGGGTACTGCAGTCCCAGATGGTGCCGCCCGCCGTTCGCCCTGCACCGGGGGAAGCAGCCGTACACGCTGCCGAGGCGCACCCCGCCCCGGAACATGGCCGGGTCGTTGCGCCAGGCCCCGATCAGGGACAGGTTCATCTGCAGGCCCGACGCGAAATCGGGCAAGGCGTAATTAAGGTCTAGCATGGCCCCTCCCGGGCGGACCGCCACAAGGGCGCCGGCTGCACGTCAAGGCGCGCATGAATCCCATCCTCGCAGCCACGACCACGTCGGCATGGCCTCGCTGAGCAGGAACAGGCTTTTCGATGCGCTTTCCGGGGGACAGGCGCCAATTCCACTGCGCGCGATGCGGAAAAGGCGCCTGGCTCATAAATCTCTAATTTAGCGGCGCGCCCGGCAGGCGGGCGATTATTCGTACCACTGATTCAGGTGGCAGTCGCTACGCTCCCCAAAGCTGTCGCACGACCATCCGCCGGCGATGCCCTCCATCTCCTCGTCGGAGAGCTTGTAGCCCTCCTGCTTGGCGAGCGCCAGCATCTCCTCGGGGGTCTTGCACGCCTTGGCCTTCTCGCGGAGCTCGGGACTGAGGTCGCTGAAATCCATCCTTCTTCCTCCTTCTCGGCAAGCGGGGCGCGAAGCCCCGGCTAGATTACAGATTCGATGATTATACGGTGTCTGGACGGTTTCCGTCTCGCACGATGGCGTGTTTTTCAGCGGCAGCATCTCATCGGGGGTCTTGCACGCCCTCGCCCTCGCATTCTCCTTCAGCTCGGGGGATAAGTCCTTGAAGTTCACGTTCGACTCCTTGTCAGAGTTGTGCACCCCTACATCTTCTTCGCAGAAAACATTAGTGCATCAGCCTTTGATGCCAATCACCTGACCGTGCTTGTTGATGTAGCGTAGCCTCTTGATGCGAGGAACGGCGAAGGCCTGTTTCCGCCGCCGTCTCCGATAGGAACCAAAGCCATGAGAAGAAAGAAGCACGGATACCGGAAAACATGCGTAATAGAGGGCTCATGTATTTTGCACGGCCTACGGGTTGCGTCTACGGATGAGTATACCTGCTGCAAGAGCGATGACAGCAACCGTACACACGGCAACGATTGCGTGCCATGGAGCAAGGACATCACCTGCTTTCGGCGCTGCTGAACCAGCCTTCGGAGACGTTGGGCTCGCTTCAGCCAATGCCACAGGCTGCGGCTGAAGCTTGGAGGCATCCTGCTCGTCCGCGAGCGTTGAGAGCTCAGGTTCCGAAGCCGACGCAGGGCGTTCGCGAACTTCGACGGGTATAATGAGTGTGCCTATGCCGTACATCTCCATCACAAGGCGCGTCTTGCCAGCTTTCAGCCCGGAAAGCGTCACGTGTCCGCTCTCGTCAATTTCACCTAGCGAAACCAGGTTATCGCCGTCTTCAACAAGCCGCCAATCGAACGCCAATTCCTCAATACTCTTATCAGCTGCGTGATCGCCGAAAAGCTCCAGGGCGAGCGTCGTCGGGTCGTCCCCAACATAGAGGAGTACGTTTTTTACCCCATTGGCAAGCCGCACGTTCACATCGGGATCCTTACCCAACGAATAGCCCTTGATCGGGAAGTTATCGAGCTCCATGTCGAACGGATCTTCTGCTGGGTTGATCTGGTACATCTCGTTTTGCAGCTTCTCATCAGACCAATCGTGCCATGCACCTGCCCGATACAGCATGCTCTCGCCGGGGTTGACCACCCCCTTCGCATACTGGGGCATGACGCCCATGGTAACAAAGAGAGAATTCTGCCCGTAGCTCGCTGGCGCGTTCAGCGAATATGCGCCTTCCTGCGTCTGCTGCGTTACGATCACCGAATACGATTGCCCTTCCTGAACAGGGAACAGGCCACGAAGGTATTCCATATAGAAGCCGCCGTACTCGTAGCTGCGTTCACCCATATCGACGAGCAGGCCGTCTTCGGGCGATTCGTAATCCGGTGCGAGCAGGTACACCTCGTACGAAACCGTCGTGTTGGGCTTCGCTATCTCGTAGGAGATGGCGAACACGTTCTTCGATTCATCCGCCGTGAAGACGTTTGCCTCCCTGACTGGCTCGGCAAGCTCGTAGGGGTTAACGGCATTTACTGGCATGAGATCGTACTGGTCCCTGCCAATATCGTCGGGGTCGAATTCGTAGACGGAATTGGGACTTGCGTACACGCTGTCGAATATCAGCACTTCGGGATTTACGATCGACAGATCGTAGTACGAAAGCCAGAAGTACCCCGAGCCAGCCTGCACCGGCTTGCCCTCGCCGTCGACTACCACGTTGCCCTCATCGTCCGTGAGATAGACGGGTTGCGTGATTCCCTGTTCGTCGACCGTCGTCGCAGGTATGCCGAACGTGCCGTCGCCCCGATGCGGGAACTTGTTCGTGCCCGCGCCCCAACTATTCTTCACAAGCCAAGCACCGTCGGCAGGCGGCCGGACCCGATTGAAGGTCTCGCCAGTTTTGGGGTCGGTCCATTCGCCTTCGCAGAAGTTCTCTCTGCTAAACCCGTCATCCCAGCCCACAATTGTGACCCCGTGATTTGCAGGGGCGTATTCGTAGGTGTAGGCCGCCCAGGTCTCAGCACTCATGTAATGGCCCTCGCCACCCGTATCCCATGGCCGCGATGCGTCAGCATAGTAGCCAATCGCCACCGCACGCTTCTGCAATAGCTGCTCTTTTATGACCTTGGTGGCGGCGGCATCATAATAGCGGGTGGTGGCCCCGTCTGCGTTTGTAACGGTGCCCGCCGGGGTTGGAAGCAAGTAGGATTCCTTTAGGATGTAATCCTGCTGGAAGCGATAGTCCTCACTGAGCGTCCAATCGTCGGCAGCAGAATAGCTCGTGCCATCGGCTGCCACGACCTTGCCCGTCCCATGGTATTCGTAGGGCTCTCCTCTGCTCTCCAGCACAGGGCCTATACCTGTGGCATAGGTGTTTGTCGCCAGGTAGGCGCCGCCACCGTTGTTGATGTCGGCCGACGGCCCCTCGTTGACGCTATATAGGCCCTCGCCGTTCTGCGAGCTCTTCGGATCGTTGATATGCGTATGGGCGAAGTATGCCAGTTGCTTCTCGGAAAGATCGAAGTTCGAGGCGTTGATCCCCTCGTAAACGAGTCCCTGACCCAAGATGCTCGTTTCGGCGGCAGAGGTAGCTGCAAAGCCCCAACACGTGATGAAGGGCCTTTGATTCTTGACCGACGTGACATAGCTCACGCCATCCACATTCCGCAAGTCGAAACGAGCGGGGATGTCGTCTGCTTGTGCGACCAAGCCAGCGTTGCCAGCCATCAGCTCGCCAGACTGGGCAAAGGCGACCGCTCCCGTGCCGCCAAATGACGGCAGCGTGAAAAGCGCAAGAGCAATGATTCCCTTGACGACCCTCTTCATGCAAGGCCCCATTCTCCAAAAAAGCGAATCGAAAGAGCGCACTATCAATTTATTGTACGCAAATAAGCGGCAAGCATTCTCAGCGTTTTTGCTCGCCCACAATAAACATTTTCCGCCGCATATGATGGTGACCCGCCCTTCGACGTGTGCCCGGCGCTATCCGACGTTTTCCGGATACCATTCGGCGACCTTGCTGTCGGGCATCTCAAAATGCTGATAGTCCTTGCGGTCGGGCCATTCCCCTCCCCACTCGAAACCGTGCTCGAGGAACAGGCCGTAACACAGGTCGCCCTTGTCGATCTTGTAATCGAACGACGCCTCGCGATCAAGATAGGGCTCGCCGGTCACCGGCTCCACGATTCTTTTGCCGTCTACGACCTTTGTGTAGGGGTTGTATAGCGTATTGATGTCAACCGCGAGCCCAAGTCCGTGCTTGGAGATGCGGTTGGTGTGTGAGATGAAGCGGAAGTTGAAGCTGGACGAGTTGTTGTCCTCCATCGACAGCATGTCTTCTGCGTTGTACTCGTCTACAAGCCTCATGCGCTCTATGGGGTAATTGTTCTCGTAGAGCTTGCGTAGAATATCGAGCACGTCTTCGGCGATGTGCCTGTTCACAATC
>CACZSV010000011.1 GCA_902783925.1 uncultured Coriobacteriaceae bacterium | reverse complement strand
TTGCTGTGTGCAGCTCTTAACATGTATGTTTCGAGGAAGATGTTCTGACGGGCTGCAGGGTTGAGCCATAAGATTAGTTTCTGGCCCATAATTCTTGTTTGCTGGTATTTGCATCACATTGCATAACAGTGTATCCAGCGTTGGCTGAGTACCCTGTTGATTTCTGGTACCCCCGATACGATTTGAGCGTACAACGCTAGCTCTAGGAGGTCGGTGCTCTATCCCCTGAGAGACTGCGGCGCGAAAACATTTTCTACGTCACGCCATTGCCAGCCAACAAGAGCACCGAAGTGTTACCAAGACTCTTTTGCGCCAAAACAAAAGACTCGGGCTGCAAGCAGGGCTGGAAGCCGCTGTTCGTCTGCCAACGAAAAAGCGGTGCCCGACAAAATCGTCGGGCACCGCCTCGTTTTTATGGTGCCCCCGATACGATTCGAACGTACGACACCCGCTTTAGGAGAGCGGTGCTCTATCCCCTGAGCTACGGAGGCGCAGGCGCTATTCTAGCAGAAAGCGCGCTCGATGAATGGCGGTACTACCTGAGGTTTCCCTCGAGAGCTTCGATTACAAACGACTCGACTATTTCCATGGGCGACCTGCCCTCGAGCTTTGCGCGTCTCACGAACTCAACGAGAAGGGCTTCTTCTTCATAGCCTGTCTCATCGCTGAGCCATTCCATCATTGCCGCCGTCCAGGCCATCGTCGCGACTGACTTTGCCTCTTCAAGCTTGCTTGCATACGGTTCGTTGAGAACGAATTCGCCCTCATCGGTCATGGTCCAGGCGCCTGTCATATTTCCCCCATCTTCCTGCACTCACCATGAAGATAAGAGTAGGGCAAACGGGATTTCTAGGAGTACATATATTGGGGCAGTGAGAAAACTTGAAGCTGCAATTTGCCCTGCGCCACTGTCAGATCATACTGACTCCAGCTCAGTGGAGGATGGTAGCAAGCATGCCAAAAAATTCGAATCTCTGACGATTTATCAGAATTTTGTGTTGTCATTTGCCAAAAAATTCGAATCTCTGACGATTTTTTCATTCCTGAGCCAAAGGGCACGAAGACGACAGTTCGATAAGCTTGGGTTTTCAAATATTGATAAGAGGTAAAAGCGAAGCTGCGTCAAGGAAATCGTCAGTAATTCAAAAAAATTGCCAAATGATCTTAATAATTCTTCAAAATCGTCAGATATTCGAAAAAGATGACACACTTCAGACTTGCTTCTGTCGAACCAGAATTGATATGACTTGGACAAGTGAGGTGAAGGTCTTGTTTTGGGCGGCCAATATCTGGACAGCATCGACGGCTAGGGAAAGGATCCCGAAGACTTCTTTGACCTTCGAAATATCTAAGAAGGTTTAATAGAGGGGGAAATAGAGCCTGTAGCCCTAATTGGCCTAAATTCACGCCTGCACGAGCATTCTCTTTGCTTCGTGGTATCTTTGCTCGCATGAAAAACCTGCAGGGCATACTCTTCGATAATGATGGCACGCTGGTGGATACGCATGCGCTCATTATGGAGTCGTTTGAATTTGCCACAGAACGCCTGATCGGCCGCAGGGTGTCGGAAGAAGAAGTCGCGGCAACCGGCGGACTCCCCCTCAACGAGCAAATGCTCATCTTCGCTCAGGGCGACCACGAGCTTGCGGCAGAGCTTGCACACACCTATCGCGAATACAATCACGCAATTCACGACAAGCGCATCCGCGCATTTGATGGGGTTCAAGAAGGCCTTACTAAGCTCCATGAGCGTGGCTTTGCCATGGGGGTTGTCACGTCGAAGATGCGTTGGCTTGCCCAGCACGGACTCGAGGTTTGCGGAATCTCTCAGTACATCGATTGCTGCATTGGGGCAGATTCTTGCGAGCGGCACAAACCGCATCCGGCTCCGCTCATCATGGGCGCACGCGAACTCGGGCTTGACCCGAAGACATGCGCATATGTAGGAGATAGCCCCTTTGATATCCAGGCGGCGAATGCCGCACAGTGCGTGAGCATCGCTGCGCTGTGGGGCATGTTTGACGAAGAAGAGGTGCGTAGGCAGCAACCTGCCTACGCATTCTCATCATTTGCAGAATTAGTCGAGGCGATTACAGAATCTTGACGGCGGTGCCGTACGCGAGCATCTCCTGCGTGCCTTCCATAACAGACGAGCTTGCATAACGCGCGCAGATGATGGCGTTTGCGCCGAGAGCTTCTGCCTCAGCGATCATACGCTGCTCTGCAATTGTGCGTCCTTCGTTCATCATGTCGGTGTAGCTCTTGATCTCGCCGCCGGCGATGTTCTTGAAACCGGCCATGATGTCGCGGCCGATATGCTTGGATGTAACGATGTTTCCGCGTACGAGCCCGAGAACCTGTACCTGCTGTCCTGGTACGACATCGCTTGTGGTGACAATCATCTTTCTATCCTTTCTCGTTTGTCGACCTAGTGGTCATCGTGAAATGAAACTATATACGAACGCGCTTTGTTAAACCAGAACTGATATATGCAAAGTGTCATTGGAACGCATCGAAACGCAGCTCATATCATGGACGCATGGGGGACGGCCTTCTTGCCCGCGCGCCAAGCGTCGGGTTCGGGTGAGGGAAGGGCGCGTTTTACGAGACGCGCCCCAATCTGCGCGCTTGCGCTTTTGTGGCATTCTCATGCACGGCATCAGCCGGCGCCGCCGCCACCGCCGCCGCCACCGCCGCCGCCGCCACCGCCCGACGACCCGCCGCCGGAACCCGAAGCGCTGGAATATGAGGACGAATACGAGTTGCTGAATGCGCTCAGGGGGGACGACATATTGCCATAGCTGCTGCACCACAGGACGCTATGGTAGAAGCCGGGGTTGTTGTAGACGTTCGGGGCGGCGATCTTCAGGTTCTCGATTACCTCTTTTGCTACGTTCAAAATAACGGCCATGACGAGCAGCTTGTTCCAAACGATGACATCTTGTGGAACGGATTCGTCGAGCGCAGTGAAGTCCTTGAACCAGTTGCGCAGGCCCTCGAGCTTCGCGCGAATCTCGAGCGCTTCGGGGCTGATGCTACGCATCCGCCCTCCCATGACCATGGCGACGATGCAGCCAATCACGAGTATACCCGTTCCAATGAGGATGGGCATGCTGAGCGTATCGAGGAATGCCGCCATCATCGGGACAGCGGTCAAGGCGATGATAAGCAAGATCAAGGCCACGACGACAACGCCTTTTCCGCCGCCGCCAGTTGGGTCGGTGTCTATGCCGCGCTCTACGCACTGAGCTTTCACGATGGCATTCCACGCATCGATTTGCTCCTTGTATGCTTTCCTGTGCTTGTTGGCGACTTCTTGCATATCGCTAAAGTAAATAGTGTACGGCTCGTGGGTCTGCGCATAGTCAGGAATTAGCGAGGGCAGCCATCCGAAGAAGAAATCGAGGGTTGCCCGGTCGATAGGGTTCGTTACCTGGCTAAGATCGTTAACGAGCAAGCGCAGTCGGTATTCCTCCTTTGTAACCTCCTTGCCAAAGAAGGTGCTTTTTGTGATATTTGCCCGCTCCACTGTCACGATCTTGCGGTCGGTAAGGTCCATTAACGTCGCTACCATCGCCTCGGGGTCGCCCGCAGTGCCGTCCCAGACATACTCGAGCACGGCGGGATGGTCGTCGCTCGGCACATCGCGCCAGTAGTGATCGTCGAAGTTCGCCTTATGGTTCGCCTTGTAGCGCCTGAAGGCAAAAATGCCCCAGATAGCTATCGCAATGCCCGCGAGCGAGAGAACGCCGCAGCCTCCAAAGCTGAGGGCGTTGGCGCTGTCGCGCGCGGCATTGGCAGATTCGGCCCAGCCCTTTTCCTCGCTCATGATCTTGTCGAGGGCGCCCGTGCTCTTAGGCGTCACGGTCAGCCACTCGACCGGGAAGGTAATGCGCAGCTCAGCGAAGTCCTCGCTGTTCACTCGCGGAATCGTTCCCACAACGTCGTTTCCATTGAACTGCACTTCGCCCGTGAGCGTCTTGTGGTGCTGCCATGCGCGGACGTTTTCTCCCGGCGTCACCTGCGCGCCCGCAGGCACAGGCAGGTGCACGGTGCAGGTCACGTTGTTCGAGGCAACTTGCCAACCGTCGCTCACGTATTTCCAATAGAGCTCGCCGCAATCGCTCCATGCAGTTACGTCTCCATGGATGCGATACTTGACGTAGAAGCTCGCCTTTTCGTGATTTTTCGAGAAATGCAAGGTCACGCGCTCGATGGGCGTGCCCTTGTTCCTTCTGCTATCGATATCGTAGGTGCCCGCGCCGCCAGAAGCTCTCTCGGTGAACGCCTTGAACGAACCGCCGCTGTATTCACCGGCTTCGAGCACATCGATGGTGCAGGTCGTGTTATTGGGGCCGGCAAGCGAGAGGTCCCAGTAGCAATACGAGAAGCTGTCCTTGAAGTCGAAGGTGCGCACTTCGGTGACCTCGAGCGTTCCGTCTTGTTCGACCGTCGCGTCGATATCGACCTTGGGGATGGAGTAGTCCTTTGCCTGCGCGTTGTGAGGAACCGCGCAGATGAGGATGCACGTGATTGTGAGTATGCCGAATACGAGCATTGCACGCAGCACGTTTCCATGCCGCGCTCTAACGAGGAGATTCATGATGGCTCCCTTCTCGATACTGCAAACATACTACCACGTCGAATGTATGAATATCGAGCATCGCTAGACTAATGGGGGGCTAGTTTAGGTATAGTTACACGGCGAAATTATTTCGCTGCAACATGTGCATACGGCGAGAGGTAAAAGCGATGAACGACCAGCAATTGAATGCATTCCTTGCGAGAATCGGCGTTGAGGAGAAACCGCCGTGCAATATCGAGGGGCTCGCGCAGGTTCAGGCGGCCCATCTGGAAAACGTCCCGTTCGAGAATCTCGAGATTATGGAGAGCGCGCAGGCGATTTCGCTCGACGAAGCCTCTTTGTTCGACAAGATCGTCACGAGACGTCGCGGCGGCATATGCTACGAGCTCAACTTTCTTTACGCACGCGCTTTGGAGGCGCTGGGGTTCACCGTGCACTTGATGGGAAGTCAGGTGAATCCGACGGGAGGGGACTTCGATCACGTGTTCATCATGGTCGAAGATCCACAGGGTTCCGATACGCTTTGGCTCACCGATGTCGGCTTTGCGTATAATTTTGCCGTTCCCCTGCGTTTTGTTTTGGATGAAGTGCAAAACGATGGGCGCTGCTCGTACAGAATCGAAGCTTATGAAGGCGACGAGACAACACGCTACAGGCTTATGCGCCTGCATGACGAGGCAGACGACGAGCAGATGTTCACGTTCGCGAACGTGTACAGAGACGAAGAGGAGTTCGTCGCCCGCGCGGTCTTTTATTCGACTGACGATTCTTCGCGTTTTCGCAAGGGCCCGCTCGTGTGCATCGATGGAGCCGAGGGACGTATCACGCTTTCGATGCGCCACCTGATCGAGACGAAAGATGGCGTACGTCACGAGCGCGAGATAGAGTTTCCCGGCGAATTCGAGGAGCTGTTGGTCTCCATCTTCAAGCTCGAAGTGTAGGCGGGGTTTCTGGAGCAAAGCCCATGCTCAGGCGAGCGTGGGCTTCATGTCGTCCTGAGTGGAGGGCATCGTCAGCTGCCCGGAGTCGAAGAGCCTCGTGTTGAGTTGCAGCACGTACATCGTTGGTCGCCACGTCTTGCCGATTCGTCCTGTGCTCATCAGAACAGAGGGGTCTGTCCTCAAATCGCCGTTTAGCTATGTTTGACGCCCAACGGGGCGAGCAAGAGCTTTCCGGTGAACTGCCCCGAACCCTTTGCGATGAGCCCAGGTTTGATGGCGAGCATGGTCACGGTCCTGTCTGCCTCGATTGTCGGCTGTGCCGCGCGGCCGCTTTGCGCGGAAAGGCCGCTCGGCGTATCGCAGGCGAATATCCAGCTGCCGCGCGTGCGCGCCGTGTTGGCAAGGCGAATCCACATGTCGTATGGCTCGCGCACGTTTTCTCCTTCAAAGCCTGTGCCCAAGATGCAGTCGATTACCGCATCTGCATGCTGCAATACCTCGTCGAGCTTTTCCTCGCCGGGGTTTTCGTAGACCAGAATCGGCAGCCCATCGTCCTCGATTGCCATCATAGTCGCACGTGCAGCTTCGTATGCCGGATGCGCGCTAATCTCGCTTGCATTGCGCCTGGTGACGATCGTGACCTGGGCACCCTTCGAGGCGAGCAGGCGTGCCGCAACCCATCCATCGCCTCCGTTGTTGCCCGAGCCTGCGAGCACACAGACATGCCTGGCGGATGCGGGCGCGCAATCGTAGAGGCATTCCACAAGCGCCGCACCCGCTCGATCCATGAGCTCGGCGAGCGGTATTCCGCTCTGCTCGATGCGCTTTTCAAGGGCGATGACTTCTTCTACGTCGAGTACGGGCTCGAGCTGTTCGGTGCATAGTTCCATGGGCGTGGCTCCTCGTCGCGTTGCCGTTTTGCATATGGTACTCCACCTGCTACTACCCTTCGCGTTCGAAAACGAGCTTATTTACGCACTGTACGGCTCTATCTGCTACACTGGCACGAATCAATTGAGCGAATCGAGGCATATTATGCATATATATACATCGCCAGATCCGGTGCTCCGCGAGGTCTGCGAACCGGTCGAAATCGGCGACAAGACGATAAAACGCACTGCAAAGCAGATGCTCAAAGAGATGTACAAAACCAACGGCATTGGGCTTGCCGCTCCGCAGGTCGGGTTGCTCAAACGTCTGGTCGTCATCGATACCACGTATGTGGAAGAGGACGAAGACGGTCGACCCCTGAAGAAAAACCCGCTTGTGCTCATCAATCCGGTCATCGTTGAGCATTCCGAGGAGAAAATCGATTCGAACGAAGGCTGCCTTTCGCTGCCTGGAATCTCCGTTGACGTGAAGCGCTGGGCGTGGGTCAAGGTCAAGTGCCTCGACGAGAACTACAACGAGATCGAGTACATGGGCGATGGCTTGTTCGGCCGTTGCATGCAACATGAGCTTGATCATCTTGACGGAATCACGCTCTTTGAGCGTGCCGACCCGATGACGCGTATCAAGGCGCTCGAAGCTTACAAGCTCGCCGTCGAAAACGGGGCGCGTCCTGGGGAAGTCCAGTAAGATTTGGGTTTTGACGCGTAGAGGAGGTGCTCGGTGAATATAGTCTTTATGGGATCGCCTTCTTTTGCGCTGCCTACGCTCAACTATCTGGTCGAATCGTCCGAGCACGACGTGGTTGCGGTCTATACCCGACCCGACGCTCCGGCTGGCCGCGGCAATAAGATGCAGCCGACGCTCGTCAAGATGCGCGCGCAGGAACTCGACATCCCGGTGTTCACGCCTGCGACTCTGCGCGAAGAGGGCGTTGCGGAGCATTTGCGCTCGCTTGCGCCCGATTGCATCGTCGTCGCCGCGTATGGTGCTTTGCTCACGCGCGAGATTCTGGATATCCCCAAGTACGGATGCCTGAACATCCATGGCTCTCTTTTGCCGCGATGGCGCGGCGCAGCTCCCGTGCAGCGTGCGATTCTTGATGGAGATGACATAGCAGGCGTCTGCGTCATGCAGATGGAAGAGGGGCTCGATACCGGGATGTACCACACGGTGGGCTCGGTCGAAGTCGCCCACAAGACCACGGAGGAGCTGCTCGCTCAGCTCGCCGATATCGGTGGACGCGGCCTTCTGGATGCGCTCGCGCGGATTGAGGACGGCAGCTACGAATGGGTCGAGCAAGACGAAAGCCAGGTTACCTACGCCGATAAGGTGAGCAAGGACGAGACGCTTCTGCGTCCTGGTCGAACCAATGCGGAATTCCTGCGCCGCGTGCAAGCTTCTTCGCATCGCACGCCTTCACGCTGCGTCATATGCGGAAAGAAAGTCACCATCGTTAAAGCGCATCCCGCTAATCACGTTCTCGAGCAGGGAAAAGTCGGGCTCGAGAAAAAGCATATCTTCTTAGGGCTTAAGGGCCGTGCCGTTGAACTCGATGTGGTCAAACCGGAAAGCAAGCGCGAAATGCCCGCCAAGGCCTGGATTGCGGGACTGCGCAATGTCGACGATCCCACATGGGACGTTCTTCCCGAGTACTACCACAAGCTTCCCGTATATGGCTAAACGTGTGCGCAATAAGGCGAACCCCGGCCGTGTGCTCGCATACGAATTCACGCGTGAGGTGCGTCAGCGCGATGCGTTTCTGCGCGAGCTCATCGACGCCCGCCGGCAAACGAGCGCGCTCAGCTCTGAGGATTTTGCCTTCGCGCAGGTGCTGAGCTTTGGGGTCATCATGTGCAGCGGCACGCTCGATGTGGCGATTAACCGCAGTCTCAAAAACCCACGCGATATAAAGCCCAAGGTACGCGATTGCCTGCGCATTTCTGCCTACGAGCTTCTATTTTTGCATAAGCCGGATCACGTGGTCGTGAACGAAGGCGTCGAGCTCGTGCGACACGTGGCGGCTCGAGCAAGCGGACTGGCTAACGCCGTGTTACGAAAGATGGCCCTCGATGCGCAGGCGTTTCCCTGGGGAGATGCGGATGAAGACGATGGGGCTTTTGCACGTGAGCTCGGTGTTCCCACATGGCTTGCCGTGCGGCTGATCGGGCAGTATGGGCGGCAGAGCGCGCAGCGTATGCTTTCCACGTGCCTCGAGGCTGCTCCCACCTATTTGCGCGATAATCCCTTTATGCAGGGGGAGCGTTTTGCGAGCGATCTTTCCGCCCAGTTCGTGGCGTCTTTGGTTCCTCTCGACGAGCCGATGCTCGAGATAGGGGCGGGTCGCGGCACGAAAACGATGCTCATGGAGTCGCGAGCGCTGGAAGAGCTTGAGCATTCGGTGGCAATTCACGCACTTGACCTGCATGAGTATCGAGCTCAATTGCTTGAGGAGCGTATGCGTGCGAATGGTGTCGGGGGCGTTACCGCGCACTGCGGCGATGCCCGGAAACTCGACGAGGTCGAGGGGTTGCCCACGCAATTCGAGAGCGTTTTTGTCGATGCGCCGTGTTCCGGAACGGGAACGCTGCGTCGTCATCCCGAAATCCGCTGGCGCCTCTCGCCAGAAGATGTCGACGAGCTCGCGCAATTGCAGCTCGCGATGCTGAAGCAGGCTGCGGGACGCGTTGCCAGCGGCGGCACGCTCGTCTATGCGACGTGCAGCGTTTTCGAACAGGAAAACCAAGGCGTCATCGAGGCATTTCTCGCAAGCGACGAAGGCGAAGCGTTTCATGTGCGTGCCCTGGATGGGCTCCATGTGCCAGCTGGGGCGGTTCTTTCAGATGGAACCGCGGTTGATGTCGTGCCTGCGAACTGGCGTGTTGACGAATTGGGATGCTTTACGTCTGTTCCGGCATCGAATGCTCCCGACGGGCATTTTGCCTGCGTTCTCACGCGCGAGTAGCGTAGCTGGCCCGCGGCCACAATCTATACCGCGGGGCTGCGGGATGCGGTATCCGCCCGGCGTTGAGCGCCGGGCGCAGGCATGCGCTCCAGCATGGCCGTGCGCCTTTTGGGATTCCGGCCAAAGGTGTGCGAGCTTCTCTATCGGAGCCGTACACCTTTTTGGTTTTCTGCCAAAGGTGCGCCGGGCC
>CACZSV010000010.1 GCA_902783925.1 uncultured Coriobacteriaceae bacterium | reverse complement strand
TATGGCGGCGCTCCTTAAGGACGCGCTCAAACCGAACCTCGTGCAAACGCTCGAGGGAACGCCCGCGTTCGTGCACGGCGGACCCTTTGCCAACATCGCGCACGGTTGCAATTCTGTGATCGCCACGCGCATGGCAATGCAACTCGGCGACTACGCCGTGACCGAGGCAGGCTTCGGCGCAGACCTCGGTGCCGAGAAGTTCCTTGACATCAAGTGCCGCTATGCGGGCATCCAGCCTTCCTGTGTCGTTATCGTCGCTACCGTCCGCGCTCTCAAGCATAATGGCGGCGTTGCCAAGGCCGATCTCAACAACGAGAACCTCGAGGCTCTTGAGGCAGGTCTTCCTAACTTGCTGCAGCATGTTTCTAACATTCAAGACGTCTATGGCCTGCCTGCGGTTGTTGCCATCAATGCATTCCCGACCGATACCGCAGCTGAGCTCGAGCTTGTCCAGGCCAAGTGCAAGGAACTCGGCGTCAACGCCGTGCTCGCCGAGCACTGGGCAAAGGGCGGCGATGGTGCTACGGCTCTTGCCGAAGAAGTCGTCCGCGTGTGCGATCAGTCCAACGAGTTCAAGTTCTGCTACGACGTCGACCAGACGATCGAAGAGAAGCTCAACGCAATTGCTACGAAGATTTACCATGCCGATGGCGTTGACTTCACCCCGAAGGCCAAAAAGCAGCTTGACCAGCTTGTGGCAAACGGCTTCGACAAGCTGCCCATCTGCGTTGCCAAGACGCAGTATTCCTTCACCGACGACCAGACCAAGCTGGGCGCGCCGAAGGATTTCCGCATCACGGTGCGCAATCTCAAAATTTCCGCTGGCGCAGGCTTTATCGTCGCTTTGACCGGCGAGATCATGACCATGCCCGGTCTGCCCAAAGTCCCGGCTGCCGAGAAGATCGATGTCACCGCTGACGGCAAGATCGTCGGCTTGTTCTAAAGCAATGCTTTTCGTTTCAGGGGCAATGGTTTCTTGCCCCTGCACTGCGGTCGACGGTTGCGTGCAACCGTCGACTGTTGCTGCTTTCCTAACATAGAAAGGAAATGTATTCAATGACAGAAAAGATGATGGACAAAACATGCACGGAATTTGCCGATGTGCTAGCGGCAAAGGAGAGCGTCCCGGGCGGCGGCGGAGCTGCTGCTTACGCGGGTGCGCTCGGCGTTGCGCTTTGCTCGATGGTGGGCAATTTCACGACGGGTAAAAAGAAGTATGCCGAATACGAAGAAGATGTGCAGCGCATGCTTGCCGAAGGAGAGAAGATTCGCAAGCGCCTGCTCGAGTTGGTGGAAGAGGATGCCGCAGCATTCTATCCGCTTTCGCAGGCATACGGGATTCCTAAAGAGGATCCCACGCGCGCAGAGACCCTCGAGAAATGCACCAAGGATGCTCTCGCAGGCCCACTCGAGATGATGCGTCAAATTGCGAAGGCCATAGAATTGCTCGAGGAGATGAACGTCAAGGGCAGCAGAATGCTTATCAGCGATGTGGGTTGCGGTGCAGTGCTCGCTGCCGCTGCGATGCGCGCCGCAAGTATGAATGTGTTCATCAACACGAAAAGCCTGAAAGATCGTGAGTATGCAGCGAAGGTCGAGGCTGAAGCCGACGAGCTTCTGTCTTATGTCCCGCGTGCAAAAGCCGTTGCCGACGAAGTCGCTGCAGGTATTCGAGCTTAAACGAAAGGAAATGAGATCATGGCAGAGCTTTTGAAAGGCAAGCCGGTTGCCGATGCGATCAACGAAGAGCTGACGCCCCGCATCGAGGCGCTCAAGGCGGCGGGAACCGTCCCGACGCTCGCGATTGTCCGCGTGGGAGAGCGTGAGGATGATCTATCCTATGAGCGCGGCGCCACCAAGCGTTGCGAAACGCTTGGTCTTGGGCTGAAGAAATTCGTGCTTGACGCCGAATGCACACAGGAAGAGCTTATGGCGGCGATTGACGAGGTCAACAACGATTCGTCGATTCACGGCTGCCTCATGTTCCGCCCGCTTCCCAAGCATCTCGATGAAGCTGCTGCATGTGCAGCACTCGATCCTGCCAAAGATGCCGACGGAATTACCCAGGGCTCCCTGTACGGCGTTTTCGCGAACAGGCCCGTGGGCTTTCCTCCCTGCACGGCCGACGCGTGCATGCAGGTTATCAAGCATTACGGATACGAGCTCACCGGAGCCAAGGTCGCCGTTGTTGGTCGTTCTCTTGTCATCGGCAAGCCGGTCAGCATGATGCTCCAGGCAGCCAATGCCACTGTCACGATGTGCCACACGCGTACAAAGGATCTTGCGGGTGAGCTCAAAGCCGCGGATATCATCGTCGCCGCAGCTGGTCACATCGGTACCGTTCAGGCTGACGCCGTGCGTGAGGGCCAGGTCGTTATCGACGTCGGAATCAACTGGGATGAAGAAGCCGGCAAGCTCTGCGGTGATGTTTCCTTCGATGCCGTCGAGCCGGTAGTCAAGGCGATCACCCCCGTGCCCGGTGGCGTTGGAAGCGTCACGACGGCTATTTTGGCCAAACACGTGGTCGAAGCGGCAGAACGGGCGCAGGGCTAATACAGAAAAAGCATCACTAGTTTCTTCTGAAGAGAGTAAAAGAGAGAGGGACGAGACTGTGAGCAGGTTACCTGTTTTCGCGCCCACGAAGGCGGACGAGCAGGCACGTGTCATCGCCGATGCGGTCATTAACCGCGTTTCGGTCTATGGCAATTCAACGTGCCCGCTCGAGACCGCCGTGGGCTTTTTCAAGCTCTGCGCGTCGCAGAGCTGCGGCAAGTGTACGCCGTGCCGCATCGGGTTGACGCGGCTGACCGACAGCCTGGAATCGATTTTGCGCGGCGAGCATGTGGAAGGCATCGTCGAGCAGGTCATCATGGTCTGCGATACTTTGTATAAATCCGCTGACTGTGCCATCGGATTCCAAGCGGGTCGAGTGGGCCTTGCGTTTGCCGACCTTATTAAAGAAGACGCAGAAAGCCACTTGGCAAACGGCGTGTGCACGCAGCCGTTCACTGCGGTGCCATGCGTCAAGGAATGCCCGAGCCATGTGGACATTCCCGGCTACATCGCATGCCTTCGCGAAGGGCGTGCTGCAGACGCCGTGCGCGTCATTCGTAACGACAATCCGTTCCCGAGTGCATGCGCCTTTGTGTGCGAGCATCCCTGCGAGCATACGTGCCGTCGCGGCATGATCGACGCTCCCGTGAATATACGCGGAATGAAACAGCGCGCCGTGCTGACGGCCGGCGCGGTCGATGTTCCGCAGAAGGCGGATGCCACTGGCAAGAAGGTCGCCATAATCGGCGGTGGCCCATCAGGTTTGACCGCAGCGTATTATCTGGCGCTCATGGGGCACGACATTACCGTGTACGAGCAAAACGTTCATCTTGGCGGGATGATGTACTACGGCATCCCGCGGTATCGCCTGCCCGAGGAGAACCTGAACTACGACATCGACGCCATCTTGTCGTTGGGCATCGAGGTGAAGCTCAATGCAAAGGTTGGCGAAGACGTGCAATGGGAAGACCTCGTCAATGGTTATGATGCGGTCTACATCGCCATCGGCGCGCATCATTTCCGCGATCTTGGCATCGATTACGCCACGCGTGAAGGCGTGATGAGCGCCGCAACGTTCTTGCATCAGGTGGCCGACGGTAACCCCTGCGACTTGCAGGGCAAGGATGTGGTCGTCGTAGGCGGCGGCAACGTTGCCATGGACGCAACGCGAACCGCCAAGCGTCTGGGCGCTAAGAGCGTGCGCTGCATTTACCGTCGACGCATCGAGGATATGACGGCGCTTACCGAAGAGGTGGAGGCTGCCATCGCCGAAGGCTGCGAGATGGTCGAGCTCATGAGCCCGGTGCGTATCGACAAGGGCACCGATCACGAAATCGCCTTTGTCGGGCAGCCTCAGATGCCGAGCTTGTACCGAGGCGGTCGCCCTGCTCCTATTGCCACGCGCTCCGAAGAGGCGGTCTTCGAATGCGATGTGCTCATCGAGGCCATTGGCCAGATTATCGAATACCAGTACTTTACCGATAAAGGCGTCGAGCAGAACCGCGGACGCTTTCTTTCCGACGAGCATGGTCGCGCGAACGGCTTTGAGAACGTCTTCGTCGGCGGTGATTGCCAGACGGGACCCTCGACGGTTATCCGCGCTATTGCGGCTGGCAAGGCCGTGGCTGCCAACATCGATGCGTACCTCGGCTTTGGCCACGACGTGTTCGACGACGTACGCATTCCGCGTGCGACCTTCGACAGCAAGCTCGCATGTGGCCGCGTGAACATACGTGAACGCTCCGCTGCCGAGCGCGCCGGCGATTTTGATGGCGTCGAGATCCCGCTGCGCGACGAGGATGCCGCACAGGAGTGCAGCCGTTGTCTGCGGTGCGATCACTTTGGTATGGGTTCGCTGCGTGGGGGGAGGCCCGAAAAATGGTAGCCGTAACCATTGACGGGAAGACCGTCGAAGCCCGCGAGGGCATGACTATCCTGGGCGCGGCGAAAGCTGCCGGCGTGGATATCCCGACCCTGTGCTGGATGAAGAAGATCAACGATATCGGCGCGTGCCGTGTGTGCGTCGTCGAGGTCGAGGGCGAAGAGCGCATGGCTGCCGCATGCAATACGGCGGTGCGCGATGGCATGGTCATTCATACGAACACGCCCGCCGTGGTGCGTGCCCGTCAGACCAACCTGCAGATGATCTTGTCGGAGCATCGCAACGAGTGCACGAGCTGCGCGCGTTCCGAAACCTGCGCGCTGCGTCGTCTGTGCGCCGATTTTGGCATTCAGTCTATGCCGTTTGACGCACGTCCGCCCAAAGGCGAATGGGACGAGGACTTTCCGCTGGTCCGCGATTCCAGCAAGTGCATCAAGTGCATGCGCTGCGTTGCAGAATGCGAGAAAGTCCAGCACTGCGCTGTATGGGATTTCACCGGCAGCGGCCCGCATATGAAGGTGACCGTAAAAGACGGTCTGAATATCGATGCCGCCGGTTGCGCGCTCTGCGGCCAGTGCATCACGCATTGCCCGACGGGCGCCCTGACGTCTCGCCGCGATATCCCGAAAGTGATGGACGCGATTGCAGATCCCGACACGATTGCCGTCGTGCAGGTGGCTCCCGCCGTGCGCGCCGCCTGGGGCGAGCCGCTCGGCTTGGCCCGCGAAGACGCGACTCCGGGCCGCATGGCTTCGGCGTTGCGCGCGCTCGGTTTCGATTACGTCTACGACACCGATTTTGCCGCAGACCTCACCATCATGGAAGAGGGAAGTGAGTTCGTGCAGTTCATGTCTTCGGACAAGCCGCGTCCGATGTTCACGAGCTGCTGCCCGGGCTGGGTGCGTTTCGCCAAGCTGCATTACCCGCAATTCGTGAGCCAGCTTTCGTCTGCTAAATCACCTCATCAGATGATGGGCGCGGTTGTGAAGAACACTATGCGCGCCGTGGCAGAGGAGGCCGGCAAGCGCCTGTTCGTCGTTTCGGTCATGCCGTGCGTGGCCAAGAAGTACGAATGCGACGTGCCTCAGCTGGCAACGGAAGCCGGCCGTGACGTCGATGCCGTGCTGACCGTGCGCGAATTCGACCGCATGTTGAAGATGTTCCGCGTTGATTGTGCGGCTCTGGAAGAGACCGAGTTCGATAACCCGTTGGGGCTTTCAACTGGCGCCGGTACTATCTTCGGGCGCACGGGCGGCGTTATGGAGGCCGCGCTGCGCTCCGCCGTGTTTTTGATCACCGGGAATAATCCGGACTTTTCGACATGCGATACGACGGCGGCAACGCCTGATAAGCCCTGGGTAACCAAGGAGCTCGATGTTGACGGCACGCCGGTGCGCATCGCCGTGGCAAGCGGATTGGGCAATACAGCCAAGCTGCTCGATGCCATCGAGGCAGGCGAGGTCGACCTCGACTTTGTCGAAATCATGGCATGTCCGGGTGGTTGCGTGGGCGGTGGTGGCCAGCCAATCGTCTTTAACCAGGAGCTCGCGAGCGAGCGCGCGGCAAATCTGAATGCTCTCGATGAGGCTGATACGCTGCGATACTCGCACGAGAATCCTGACATCCAGACGCTGTACAAGGATTGGATTGGCGAGCCGCTCAACCATACGGCGCATGAATGGCTGCACACGGATCAGGAAGCCTGGGATATCTAAAGCCTCTTGTGGCTTATCTAAGTAGCTTGGAAGGTTATATAGAATGAACGCATTGGGAATGGGAAAGAAGCTCGGGGTGCTTGTCGTTTTTGCGGCGCTTCTCATGTGCTTGGGTGCCTGCGGTCAGCAGACATCCTCCACGAATGCGAGCTCTTCTGCTTCGGCCTCTACTTCGTCGGCGTCTGCGTCGTCGACCGCGGCTGCCAATGCCGTGCACGTGATGGCCTTGAACGGCCCGACGGGTATAGGGATGGCCAGGCTTTCGCAAAACTCGGCGTACGATGTGCGTTTTGTCGGGGCTACCGACGAAGTTGTCAGTGCCATAAGCTCTGGCTCTGTCGATATCGCAGCTGTCCCCACGAATCTCGCCGCTACGCTGTACAACAAGACGCAAGGTGGCGTTAAGATGCTTGCGGTCGATACGTACGGCACGCTGTATCTGCTGCAGAAAGGCGAGGGCGTGAGCTCGTTGTCCGATCTTTCAGGTAAGCGCGTGTATGCTACGGGCGCAGGTGCGAACCCTCAGTACATTTTCGAGTACTT
The DNA here is from genome assembly GCA_902783925.1 of uncultured Coriobacteriaceae bacterium. Classification (GTDB taxonomy): domain Bacteria; phylum Actinomycetota; class Coriobacteriia; order Coriobacteriales; family QAMH01; genus QAMH01. Next base: position 4,244 of record CACZSV010000010.1, on the reverse strand, counting down.
GCTGCAGCAGGCGGGGCTTGAGCCGGGTAAAACCGTGAATATCGAGTATCTTCCCGAGCATTCGGAGCTCGCGGCGCTTGCGGCTAACGGCGAGGCCGAGCTGGCCTTGTTGCCCGAACCGTTCGTGTCGGTTGCCCAGGCAAAGGGCGGCGATTCTCTGCGCGTGGCGCTGAATATCGGCGAGGAGTGGAAGAAGGCTACGGGAACCGAATTGGCCATGGGGTGCGTTATCGTGCGCTCCGAATTTGCTGAGCAACACCCCGAAGCCGTCAAGCAGTTTCTCGAAGACCTGAATGCCTCGGTGCAGTTCGCGAATAACGATATCGATGCTGCTGCTCAGCTTTGCGCCGATCTGCGTATCTTGCCGAATGCCGCTGTTGCCAAGAGCGCTATTCCAAAATGCTCGCTCGTATGCGTGACTGGTGCCGATGCTCAGGCTGCGGTCGACGGCTATCTGGCTGTTCTGTATAAGGCCAACCCCAAGTCGGTCGGCAGCGCCCTGCCCGACAAGGCGTTCTATTACTAGGCGCATGAACCTATTCGGCGACGGCAAGCGGAAAGCCGCGGCATTTCCACGCGGGGTAGGGACGGTCCTATTTATCGTCCTTGCCCTGGCAATATGGGAAACCGTGGCCCTTGCCGTCGCCGCTCCGTATATTGTGCCCAAGCCACAGGACGTTGCCGTGCGTGCCGTCGAGCTCATGGTGACCACCGGTTTTTGGCAAGCGGTCGGGTGGTCGCTATTGCGCGTGCTCGTCGGCTTTGCGTGCGGCATGGTGCTTGGCGTGGCGTGCGCGCTCCCCATGGCGGCCTGGCCCCACGTGCGCGCTGTATTCGCGCCGTTTGTGAAGGTCATGCGCACCGTGCCGGTCGTGTGCTTCATCCTGCTCATGCTCCTGTGGGTAAACGCGACCTGGCTTTCTGCCATCATATCCGCGCTCATGGTTCTTCCCGTGGCGTGGACCGGCGCTATCGAGGCGCTTGACTCCATCGATCGCGGCATTGTCGAAGTCGCGCGCGTGTTTAAGCTTGGTGCGATGCGGCGGCTATTCAAGCTGTATCTTCCCGCTATCGCGCCGCAGCTGCTTTCGACGGCGGTCGTGGGCCTGGGTCTCGCGTGGAAATCTGGCATTACGGCTGAGGTGCTCGCTCTTCCCATGTTCGGTATGGGCTCGGGCATTTATCACGCGAAAATTGCGCTCGAAGCGGCTGATATTTTTGTGTGGGCGCTCGTCATCATTGTCATTAGCTTGGCGATGGAGACGGCGTTACGGGCGTGTGCTTCGCATTTCCCGGGCTGGGAGACTTCACGATGAAATTAGCTGGTCTTAAAAAGTCCTTCGATGGCACGTGTGTGCTCGATGGTATAAACGCCGATTTGCCTGAACACGGGCTCGTGGGCGTTGCTGGCGTGTCAGGTGCAGGAAAGTCTACGCTGCTGCGCATTCTGGCCGGTCTTGAACAGCCCGATGCTGGCCGCGTCGAGGGGTGCCCTGAACGTGTATCGGTGCAGTTCGAGGACGACCGGTTGTTTCCGTGGATGGACGTGCTTGCCAACGTGACCCTCGTTGGATGCGATGATGCAGTTGCGGTCGAGCTGCTCGAGTCATTGGGCCTTGCGGGCAAGCTCCACGCTCGCGTGGAAGAGCTTTCCGGTGGTCAACGGCGCCGCGCGGCTTTGGCACGTGCGTTTGCATTTCCGGCGCAGGTGGCGTTGCTCGACGAGCCCACAGCGCGTCTCGATGAGGAGAGCGCGTCTCTTGTGCTCGATGTTGTGCAGAGGCGGTGCTACGATATGCTCGTGGTTGCTGCTACGCATGATAAGCAGGTGATTGACCGCTGCAGCATAGTGTTGCAGATATGAGGAATTTGCGACCGCCTCGCTTCTCGAATTTTGCATTTGTTCGCAGGGAAGCGGTCGAGATGAAATAGGTGAGGGAAAGGCTTGAGAGGTATGGAAGAATTGAAGAAGGAAGTGGCGGGGGCCAAACCCGACTGCCGCGGAGCTGCGGCGCTGTTCGCACAAGCGCAAAACGTCGCTATCGGCAAGACCAAACTCGGTATATTGCCCGCATTCGCGCTGGCCGTTATGGCGGGTATGCTCATTGCCACGGGCGCGACATTCATGCTGCTTGTGAAAGGCGATACCACGCTGTCGTTCGCGCCGTCTCAGGTGCTCGGCGGACTGGCGTTCTCGCTCGGCCTGTTGTGCGTCATCGTGGCTGGTGCCGAGCTCTTCACTGGCAATTGTCTGATGGTGTGCGCGGCTGCCGACAAGAAGATCAGCTGGGTTGCGGTTCTGAAGAACTGGGCCATCGTGTATATCGGCAATCTGATAGGATCGCTCATCATCGTGGCCGTCTTGATTGGCGCTAACTTTGCCGGTATGAACGGGGGAGCTGTGGGCAACGCCATGATCAATGTGGCGTATGGCAAGATCTCGCTTGCACCGGGGGTCATCTTCTTCCGCGGCATCATGTGCAACTGGCTCGTGTGCCTGGCGGTATGGATGGGCTTTGCGGGTCGCACGGTCATCGACAAGGTGTTCACGTCGATTTTTCCCGTTATGGCGTTCGTCGCATGCGGGTTCGAGCACTGCGTGGCCAACATGTTCTTCCTGCCCATGGGTATTGCCGCACTGAACACGTATGGCTATACGGGCGATATCGATCCGACCAAGCTCGATGCCATCATGCAGGCTCTCAACGCAGGCGGCGCTTGCTACAACATCGGACTTGCCACGCTTGGCAACATTGTTGGCGGTGCCATCATGGTCGGCATGGTGTACTGGCTCGCGTATCACAAGAAGCAAAGCTAACGAGGCTTCCCAGACGCGGCGGGAAACAAAGGGGACTGACCCCTGTCTCCAGGGGAGAATCCCCTTTGTTTCCCTTTGTTCCTTTGTTCGTGTCAGATTCGGAGCTCATGTAGCAAGAATCGCTTCTGCTGGCTCGAGTCTTGACCAGAAAAAGCTATTTTTGCCAGAAGGTGCGGTCTCTCCTAAGCCGAAATCGACACGACGCCCGCTAAATATCAATCTGATTTAATTGTGGGTCGTGTTGTGTCGAAAAAGGTCGTCCCCTTCTCGGCACAACACATTTGACTTGACTCCGATGACTCGCAGCCCTACGACTGACCTGCTGCCTGGGCAAGCTTCGCGAGCACGTCGGGGATGTCGATTTGCTGAGGGCACACAGCAGCGCAGCTTCCGCACGCTATGCATGCGCTTGGCTGCTTGTCTGCATCGAAACGCTTAAGCTTCATGAACATCATCCAATGCTCGTCGTCCTTCGACATATTTTCGTTGTAAAGACCGATAAGAACGGGGATGTCGAGCTCGATAGGACAGTATTCGGTGCAATAACGGCACGAGGTGCAAGGAACCATATCCCCGGCAAGACGTGTGGCAGATATATCGTAGAGGGCCTGGCGTTCCTCGTCGTTGAGAGGCGCCTCGGTTTCGAATATCGCGATATTTTGCTTGCACTGCTCAAGTGTTGACATGCCGGAAAGCGTGACGCCGACCCCTGGTACGGACTGTACGTAGCGATATGCCCATTCGGGAGCGGAGATTCCCGGACGCAGTGCTTCGAGCTTCTCTTTTTCCGCAGGTGTAAAGTCGATGAGGTGCCCGCCGCGCAATGGTTCCATAACTACGATAGGAACATTGCGTTCGTTGAGGTATGCAACCTTGAGCTTTGCCTCTTGGAAATCCCAGTCTTGGTAATTGATCTGTAGTTGGCAGAATTCCATGCAGTCACCGAACTTTTCCATGAACCGTTCGAAGGTATCGAAGTCTCCATGGCAGGAAAACCCAAGGTGCTTAATGCGCCCAAGTTCTTTTTGCTTCGAGAAATATTCCATCGTGTGGTGGGTGTCTTCTGCCAGGTAATCTTCGATGTTAGATTCGGTCACATTGTGGATGAGATAGAAATCGAAGTAGTCAACACCGCATTTTTCAAGCTGCTTCTGGAAAATCTCCTCGTGTTTGCCAAAGTTAGAATTGTCGTACCCGGGAAACTTGCTTGCGATATGCCAGCTCTCCCGTGAGTGCCGTGCCAGACTTTTCCCGATTACAGTCTCGGATTTGCCATCGTGGTAACCCCAGGCGGTATCAAAGTAGTTGACCCCATGTTCAAGGGACCAGTCGACCATTTCGTCGACTTGCGCGATATCTATGTCCTGAGCATCGTCGCTTAAAAGTGGCAGGCGCATGCATCCCATTCCAATCGTGGAAATATTCT
>CACZSV010000009.1 GCA_902783925.1 uncultured Coriobacteriaceae bacterium | reverse complement strand
CCGATTTGGCCGAGCACGTCGCGAACGGCCTTGAGCTGGGAATCCCTTTGCACCGATGCCGCATCGACGACGAGCAAGATCAAATCGGCCTCGCGAATTTCGTCAAGCGTTGAATGGAATGCCTCGACGAGGTTGTGCGGGAGCTTTTGAATGAAACCGACGGTATCGGTGATGGTCATTCTGTTCCCCTTGCCAAGCTCAAGTTGCCGGGTCGTGGAATCGAGCGTTGCAAAGAGCTTGTCGTATGCGAGCACGTTAGCGGACGTCAGGCGGTTCATGAGGCTCGATTTGCCGGCGTTCGTATAGCCGGCAAAGGCAACACGGAACACACCGGATTCGTTTCTATGCTTGCGCTGCGTTCTGCGCGAGGCTTCGAGGCCTTTGAGTTCGCGGCGGATGCGCGAAATGCGTTTGCGGACAAGACGCCGGTCGACTTCGAGCTGGGACTCGCCCTCGCCAAAACGCGAGCCGACTCCGCCGCCCATGCGATGTGCGGCCAGATGGCTCCACATGCCGCGCAGGCGTGGGTAGAGGTATTGGTTTTGGGCAAGTTTCACCTGGAGGCGGCCTTCCTTGCTCGTTGCATGGAGCGCGAAGATATCCAAGATGAGTGCGGTGCGATCGATGACCTTGACGGGCTTGCCAACGACTTTTTCGAGATTGGCCTGCTGCGAAGGGCTGAGCTCGTCATCGAGTATGACGACGTCCGCCTGCAGGCTTTTCGCTGCTTGCGCAAGCTCGTCTGCTTTTCCAGGCCCGATAAAGGTGCGTGGGTTCGGGGCATCGAGGCGCTGCGACATGGTGAGCACGACTTCGGCACCGGCAGTGTTCGTGAGACGTTCGAGCTCTGCCAGCGATTCTTCGAGCGGCCAATCGGGATCTCCTCGATCGATTCCGACGAGTATTGCGCGTTCAGGCTTTTCTTCAGTTACGACGCCGAATTTCTGCTTTGCCAAAAGCCCGCCCTAGATCTCGAAGCGGCCTTGGAAACTCGTGACAGCGGGGCCAGTTAGATACACGTGCCCATCATCAGCCTTCCATTCGATATCGAGCACGCCACCGCGCAGCTTTACCTGGACTTTCCGTCCAGCACGGCCGGTGATATGAGCAGCGACGGCTGTTGCGCACGCGCCGGTTCCGCAGGCAAGCGTCTCTCCGCAGCCGCGCTCCCATACGCGCATCTCGATTACATCGCCAACGACATGGGCGAACTCCACGTTCGTGAATTCGGGAAAGACGCTATAGGTTTCGATTTCGGGACCGACGGTTTCGACTGGATACGTGTTGGGATTGTCCACAAACGCGACTGCATGGGGGTTTCCCATAGAAACGCAGGTCAGGATGAGCTCGTCGCCATAAGCCGGCAACACTGTCGTGCTCGCGACGCATCCGAATTCCGTTTGCTGGCCAGAGATAGTGGTTGGGATTTTCTCTGGCTCGAAAATGGGCAGTCCCATGTCGACCGTCGCACGGATAAAATAGCCTTCATCGTCGAGTTCGAAGGTGATGGGCTTGGGGCCAACGGGGGTATCCGCGATGAATACCCCGTTTTCGCGTTCGACGATGCCATGATCTATGAGGAATTTCGCGAAGCAGCGTATGCCGTTGCCGCACATCTGCGCCTTTGTGCCGTCCGAGTTGTAATAGTCCATATACGCGGCGCATTCGTCTTTCTCAGATGGCTTCACGATGATAACGCCGTCTGCGCCGACGCCAAAATGCCTATCGCATATGCGGGCAATCTGCTGCTGTGAAAGGGTGATTTTGTCTTGCATGTCTTCGATCATGACAAAATCGTTGCCAGCACCATGGAGTTTCTCAAATTCGTATTTCATGTCTCTAAGCCCTTTCTATTGCATCGAGCGCCGTTGCAACGAGTGTATCAGTAATCCCGTCGTTAGCGTGTAACCATATGATTTCGGAATCGCTTCTGAGCCATGTAAGCTGCCGTTTGGCGTATCTTCTGCTCGACTGTTTGATGAGGCTGACCGCTTCGTCAAGGGACATGCACCCATCAAGATACGAGACGATCTCTTTGTAGCCTATGGCCTGAGACGAGGTCAGCGCATCGCGAAAGCCATCGCCGAGCAAATTATGCACTTCATCGACAAGCCCGTTTTCGATCATGGTATCCACGCGCGCGTCGATGCGGCTGTAGAGCAGCTCCCTGTCAAGATCGAGGGCGAGCTTCACGCTCGGGATATGCGCGGGGACGTTTTTGAAATCGCGTTTACGTTGCGCATAGCTCTCCCCTTCCTCGAGCATCTCGAAAGCCCTGATAACGCGACGCACGTTATGGGGATGGATGAGTTCGGCGCTTTGCGGGTCTGCCTGCGCGAGCATATCGTGCAGCTTTTCGTTGCCGAGCTTTTCGGCAAGCGCCGTGTATTTTCTGCGCGCGTCCGATTCGCTGTCTCCGCGTGCGAAGTCCATCTCGTCGAGCGCCGCGCGAACGTAGAGGCCCGTCCCCCCGCATAGTATGGCAAGATGGCCGCGGGACTGTATGTCTTGAATCGCCTTGCGGGCGTCATGCTGGAACAGCGCCGCTGAATAGGCTTGCCCGGGACGGACGATATCGATGCAGTGGTAGGCGACGCCGCGCTCTTGAGGAGGCGTTTTGGCGGTACCGATGTCCATGCCGATGTAGATCTGCATGGAGTCGGCGGAGACGATTTCTCCCTCTTTGCGACGGGCGATCTCTTCAGCAAGCGCGGATTTGCCCGATGCAGTGGGACCCTGTATGCAGATGACTCTTTCGTATGGGCTGGCGCTCATTGCTCGAGACTGCCCTGCAGATAGTTTGTTGTCGCATCTTCGATACGCACCTTCACGATGCGGCCTTCGAAAGCATCGATGTCCTGGCCTTCGGGCATGGGCGCATGGACGGTCTGGTTTTTGGGGCTTTTGCCGGCGAGCACGCGCGCGTCGCGTTTAGATGCGCTTTCGACAAGGACGTCGAGCGTGCGGCCGATTTCACGTTTGTTTTCTGCAAGCGATGACGCCTGGGCCACCGCCTCGAGCCGCTCGAATCGGTTCTGGAGTTCTTCGCGCGTCGCGTTTTGCTGCATAGTCGCCGCCGGGGTCCCCGAGCGCTTGGAATAAATGAATCTGAACATCTGGCCGTAGCCAACCTGTTCGCAGACGTCGAGCGTCTGCTGGAAGTCTGCTTCGGTTTCTCCTGGGAACCCGATGATGATGTCGGTTGAAAGCGAGATACCCTCGATGTTGTCGCGTAGCTGCTGCACGAGCTCGAGGTAATGGGCTATCTCGTACTTGCGGATCATAGCGTCCAAAATGCGATCGCTTCCGGATTGGAGCGGCAGGTGAAGCTGCGGCATGATGGTGGGGTGCGCGGCCATCGCCTCTATGGTCTCTGTGAGTAGGTCTTTGGGGTGGCTTGTCACGAAGCGGACGCGTTCCACACCGCAATCTGCGGCCATGGCGAGCACTTCCGCAAAGCGGGGCTTGCCGTATAGGTCACGGCCATACGAATTGACGTTTTGGCCGAGCAAGGTAAGCTCCTTGATGCCTTGCTCGGCAAGACCGGAAAGCTCACGTTGTATGTCTTCGAGCGTGCGTGACGATTCGCGCCCACGCACATAGGGGACGATACAGTAGGTGCAGAAGTTATCGCAGCCGGTCATGATGGGTACCCAGGCATGCCAGGGCTTGTCGCGCCGTACGGGAAGGCTACTCGCGAAGCCCTCGTTCTCTTCGGCGGTTTCTATTGCGGGAAGACCGGTATCGATGCGGGCTTTGATAAGACGCACCAGCGACGCGAGATTATGGGTGCCGAACACGACATCGACGTGTTCGAGCTGCTCGTGCAGTAGCTCGCCATCGCGCTGGCCTATGCAGCCGCCCACAGCGATAATGCGCTTTTCTTCGTGTGCGGGCGGGATGTTCTTTATCGATGCAAGCTGGCCCATGAGGCGAATGTCGGCTTTCTCGCGCACGCAGCAGGTCAGAAAGACGGCGATATCCGCTTCCTCGATGGTGAGCACGGGCAGCGCGCCCGCCTCTTCGAGCATGCCGGCGACGCGCTCAGCATCGTTTTCGTTCATCTGGCAGCCAAAGGTTCGCTGCCAATAGGTCATGTTCTCGAGGGGTTTTGCCCCAGTTGCAACGGTGCTCGTTGGCATAGCGTCCTCAGCGCTCCTCAGTAATGGTTACATGCGTGCAAGAACAGCTCGAATTCATCTTGTTCGAGCCCGGCGCTGCCCAAAAAGGCGCCATGCGTTGCATCGCCGTGCCAGTCGCTCCCACCGCTTACCGCGAGCCCGAGCTCGTGTGCCATTTCAAGCAACTTGGCTGTCTGATCGGGTGTGTGCTCGGTGTAATACGCCTCGATTCCCGTCATGCCCTCTTTCGCGAAGGCGGGTATGAGGTCGGCCACGCGGTACGCGGCGGGATGCGCGATAAAGGCGTATCCCCCGCGATCAAGGACAAGATGTATGACCTCGGCGGTGTTAGGGTATTCGATATCCGCGTAATATGGCGATGTACGGCCTATGAGGGTTCGGAAGCACTCGTCCACGCTGGCAACGCAGCCGTTGTCGACGAGTATGCGGGCGAGTAGAGGCCTGTTGATATTAGCTTCACTCTTCTCCAGTTCATCTGGATCGATTGGAAACCCGCCCTGCTGCAAAAGCCGGGCCATCTTAAGAGCGCGCTCACGTCTCTTGTCACGGCCCTGCTCGAATAGGCGTGCGAGGTCGGGATCGCTTGGATTGACGAAGAATGCGAGCAGGTGCACATCGCGCCACCCAAATCGTGTCGATATTTCCACGCCTGGAATAACGCGAACGGACGTGCCGACGCTTGCGTCGATGGCGCGTCGGGAACCCTCGAGCGTGTCGTGATCGGTTATTGCAAGTGCGGATATGCCCTTGTCCTGTGCTTCGGCAATCATCTGCTCTGGAGTCAATACCCCATCTGAAGCAGTCGAGTGCGTGTGAAGGTCGGCAAAGGGCATCGTGAATATTCTAGATGTACGAAACCTGATCTGCTGATTCCTCAGATTCGACGAAGTCATCGGAATAATGCGGATGGACGGCAAAGCGTATGCCGGTTCGCGTCTCGCCGTTAATCTCTAGTTCGACAAAGGAGGGAACGCAGGCGACGTCGATGCCGCTCGGCGCAAGATAGCCACGCGCTATAGCGATGGCTTTAATTGCCTGGTTAACCGCACCAGCGCCGATAGACTGAATTCTAACTGGATTGCCGTCCTTGATGAGACCTGCGATTGCGCCGGCTACAGATGCCGGCGATGACTTGCTCGAAACCTTGAGAAAATCCATGTATTCATCCCTAGTGCGTTTAACTCTGCATTCATGCAATATTTCATTCGCGAGCATTGGATTATAGACCAAAGACAACGCTCGTGCTGCACGTTTATTACAAATTCAGGAATTCTTCTCATCAGCCAGAGAATTCCTGTGAATCGAACGCTACAATGAGCTGTCTCGCATTGCTTTGGAGGTGGGCTTCAGCCCTCCCGATGTCGCAGGAAGCTGGACCGCTCAGTCGAGTAGCTCCTGTGCGGCGGTGGCGAGCATATCGAGCTGCTTCTGCGCTTCAATCCTACTTGCTCCCCGTGCAAAAACGTATGCTTTGATCTTGGGCTCCGTGCCACTTGGGCGTATGAGCACCCGCACGCCGTCATCGAGCGAAAACGAGAGCACGTTTGCCTTCGGAAGTGTCTGCTCGCCATCGCTCGGGTTGATCATGGGCATGCTCACGCCGCCAGCAAAATCCGTGAATTCCTGTACGGCAAGTCCGCCGATGTCTTTGGGCGGATTCTCGCGCAGCCCCTGCATTATCTCGCTCATCTTCGCGGCGCCGGCACTGCCCGGGTACGACATGTTGATTGTTTTGTTCAGATAGTACCCGTATTTCTGGTACAGCTGTTCCATAGCCTCGACAAGGTCGAATCCACGGCTTTTGTGCCATTGGGCCATCTGGCAGATGAGCATGCAGGCGTTCACCGCGTCTTTATCTCGTACGTGCGTCCCGGACATGTAACCATAGGATTCCTCGAAACCGAACATAAAATCATCGGCACGCCCAGCGTCTTCGAGTAAGGCGATCTGGCCGCCAATGTACTTGAATCCTGTGAGCACGCGTCTGAGCTCGAAGCCGTATTCTTTTGCCTGGGCATCTGGCATGAGGGTTGAGACGATGGTCGTGACCGCGAGCTTGACGCTGAGGTCCTCACCCCTCTCCTTGCGGCGCTGGCACAGATAATCGATGAGGAGCACACCGACCTCGTTTCCGGTGAGAAGGACATATTGCCCATCGTGCGGGATGGCGATGCCAACACGGTCTGCGTCTGGGTCGGTGGCAAGAAGGATGTCGGGTTTGACCGTATCGCAAAGCTCGAGGCCGAGCGTGAGCGCAGCGCGGTCTTCGGGATTGGGGTACGGGCACGTGGGAAAATCGCCGTCGGGATCACGCTGTTCGGGGACGACGGTGATATCGTCTATCCCGACGCGTTCGAGTATACGCAAGACGCATTTGAGTCCCGTGCCATTAAGCGGCGTGTATACGACCTTGAGCTTGTTCTCGTACTCTGTCGAAGGGTCTTCGACCGATTGCGCGGCCACGGCGTCGATAAAGCGGCCGACGCAATCGTCGCCTATCCATTCGATTGCACCTTGCTCGAGCGCGGAATCGAAATCGACGCTCTTGACATCAGTGAAAAACGCGAGCGTGTCGATGCTTTTTTGGATTTCCGCTGCTGCATCCGAGGCGATCTGGCACCCGTCCTGCCCATAGACTTTGTACCCGCTGTATTCCGCGGGGTTATGGCTGGCAGTGATGTTGATGCCCGCAGAGCATCCAAGGTCGCGCACGGCGAAACTCAGAGTTGGCGTGGGCTGGATGTCCGGGAAAACGAAGACATGCACGCCGTTGGCGGCGAGCACACTCGCTGCTGCCTTGACGAAGGTCTCCCCTTTGCGCCTGCTGTCGCGTGCGATGCATACGCTCGGCTCGGTGAAATGGGCGACGAGGTAATTGGCCAGGCCTTGCGTGGCCTTGCCGATCGTGTGCACATTCATGCGGTTTGGTCCCATGCCGATAACGCCGCGCAGGCCGGCAGTGCCAAAGGAAAGCTCGCGGTAAAAGGCGTCTTGGAGCGCTTCAGTATCCTCGTGAAAGGCGCGAAGCTCCTCGGCCTCCTCTGCATTCGCATGTTCGAGCCAATATCTGTAATCCTGTTCGATTCGTGCCATGGTCTATGCCTTTCCGACGTGCGCCGTGCCTATAAATCTTTTTCTATAGAGAATGTAACAGTTATAGCGTCTTTGCCAACGCGAATTTTAGGTTCATCCGCAAGCTGAAGATAGTAGCGCTCGGCGATATTCTGAAACGCGTTTTCCATCGAGCGCGAAAAACGGTCGAGGTCCTCGTGCGAAATTGTAAGTCCCCTACTGTCGGTGTAGATATCCGCCTTCGTCTGCCTTGCTCTTCTTCTATGTTTTTTGAGCAATAGGTCAAGTAGGCAGTCGGCCATTTTGATTTTACCGGTAAGGATGCGATGTGCGGTACGCGTAGATATCGGCAACCCGATCGAGGCGCAGATTTCTGCAAGGCGCGTGGCGTCTTCGGCCATGCAGGGGCGCGTGAATACGGGCAGTTTCTCTATGTCGTCGCAGAAGAGCAGCTCGGAATCCGTGAGCGAATGGCTTCCGGCTTCGATGAGGGTGGTGATGACCTCCGCCGGAGAACCAAAGAAGACCTTCAGCCTTTCCTTTTCCTCCAGCGAGAATTCGGCGATAACGCGGGCTATGTTATGAGGGCCGGAAGCGACCTCGTAGATGCCGTTGTCGTTACGCTCGATTGCAGGCAAGGTCGATTGATCGCTACGTTCGGTGAGCTTCGATGTGTCGACGTTCACCAGAAACGACGAACCGAGGCCTGAATCCGAGCTCACGACCTTTGCGCAATCCGCGTTGGCGCGTATGGAATACAGCGCCATGCCGCGTCCATGCACGCCCCAGGTGTCCATAACCATGGTCTCGAGTTTCGACGTCACGCGAGGCTCGAAAATAGCATCGTGCATATCGGCGGGCACGCCGTCTCCGTCGTCTATGAGTACAAGCGTGCGCATATCGCCTTCCTTGGTACTGGCGACGTAGATGTTGCGGGCGTTTGCATCGCGGGCGTTGCGGAGCATTTCGATGACGATGTCCTCGACACAGCGAATATCGTGCTTGGCCTGCCTGCGCTCGGCTTCCGCCGTTCTAAGGCGTACGTATCCGCTGCCGAGGTTTTCCTCGACTGCAAGATGTGCGTCCCCTGATACGCTCGCTATGAAATCGACCAGACTGTCCTGAGACATAGTTTCCCTCTCATGCAAAAGCGGTACGCTCTCCTAAGAGCATACCGCTTTTTCTTGGAATTATGAGCTTGCGACCCTGTCTATTTGGCAAGAGCCTCCGAGCGCGATTCCCTGATGACCACTACGTGAATCTGACCGGGGTATTGCATCTCGTCTTCGATCTGTTTGGCGATATCGTGGGCGAGCACCGTCGCCTTCGAATCGTCGATGAAGTCGGGCTGTACCATGACGCGGACCTCGCGGCCCGCCTGCATGGCGTAGGTGCGCTCGACTCCCTCGTGCGCATTGGCAATCTCCTCGAGCTTCTCGAGACGCTTGATGTAGCTCTCGTAGCTCTCGCGGCGTGCGCCCGGACGCGCGGCGCTCACAGCGTCTGCAGCCTGGATAATTACGGCGAGCACCGTGGAAGGCTCAACGTCGGCGTGGTGCGCCTCGACCGCATGGACGATAGCAGGGCTCTCGCCGTAACGTCGGCACAGGTCCGCGCCAATGACGGCATGCGAGCCCTCGACCTCGTGATCGACGGCCTTGCCAAGGTCATGCAAAAGACCCGCGCGCTTTGCGGTGATCGGGTCGAGCCCGAGCTCGCTTGCGATAGCTCCAGCAAGCGTGGCGACCTCCAGTGAATGCTGGAGCACGTTTTGACCGTAGGAGGTACGGTACTTTAAACGGCCGAGAGTCTTGACGATGTCCGGGTGCAGGTCGTGAATACCCATATCGAAGGTTGCCTGCTCGCCTGCTTCCTGAACCTGCTGGTCGACATAGCGAGATGCCTTGTCGAACATTTCCTCGACGCGGGCCGGGTGAATGCGCCCATCGGCAATGAGGTTCTCGAGCGCGATCCGTGCAGTTTCTCTGCGCACGGGGTCGAAACACGAGAGCGTGACCGTCTCGGGCGTGTCATCGATGATGAGGTTTACGCCCGTGATTTGCTCGAACGAGCGGATATTGCGTCCCTCGCGTCCGATGATTCGGCCTTTGATGTCGTCGGAGGGAATCTGCACGGAGGTCACCGTGCGCTCTGCCGTGTAATCAGCCGCCATGCGCTGAATCGCCACGGAGAGGATCTCCCGCGATTTACGGTCTGCCTCCGATTTGGTGCGCGTTTCGATATCGCGGATAATCTGGGCGGCGTCAGCAGTGCATTCGTCGCGGACCTCGTCTAAGACGATATCGCGCGCCTCTTCCTTCGACATCGACGCGATGTCGTAGAGACGCTTGTCCGCGGCAGAGATCTTCGCCTCGAGTTCGTTGTTGAGCTTTTCCGTGCGCGAATGCAAAGACTGTATCTGACGCTCGCGTTTGTCGAGCGAATCGCTTCTGCGGTCCACAGATTCTTCGCGCTGCTGCAATCTTGATTCGCGGTTTTGCAAATCGCGCGTCTGCTTGCGGACTTCCTCGCTCTGGGAACGCGCCTCTTCTTCTGCTTTTTCCTTGATTCTGAGCGCTTCGTCTTTTGCCTCGATAATCGCTTCGCGTCGAACGTTTTCAGCTGCTTTCTCTGCTTCAGCAATTCTTTGTTCGGCTTGGGCGATGGTGTTCTTCGTCGAGCCGCTCTGCATGAGGCGGCTTACGAAGAACCCGACCACGAGGCATACGACGGCGATCACAATATAGATTACGATCTCCATGATGCCTGTTACCTTCCATCCTGTTTTTCTAATTCAGGATGCATTCGGCACAAAAAAATGCCGGATACATCCGGCAATCACCAAATTCATAAACATATCTCGCAGCTTTGTGAGCTGCAGGAACATATCTCATTTTCTTATAAAAACCCGCATAATGCGAGGAATAGATGAATGCCTGCCTACATGCTAGCACAAATGGCAACGAATGTTCGGATGCCACGCAAGAAACTCATATTATCCGTGCAGCTCAAACCCCACCGACTCATTGGCGCCTGCGTTCAATAGCTTAATCTACTTAGTGCTGAGTGCGAT
>CACZSV010000008.1 GCA_902783925.1 uncultured Coriobacteriaceae bacterium | reverse complement strand
ATATGTACAGCGTCTCACTGCGCTTGTTTCTTACATATACGACTGTACATAAAACTTCGTCGCCGTGTAAGTATTTTTTTCAATAGGAGTAATTCGTTATGAGCTACGAGACGCCCATCTTGATAATTCGGCGCTCTCTAGAAAGCGCCCATCTCGGTGGCAAGCATTTCTTTCCCATATTCTGTGCGGCCCATGGAGCGCTCCTCGAGTTCTTCGAGCACTGCGAGTAAATCGTCCGAAGGCACATCTTTGAAACTTAGGGGCTCGTTTGTGATGGGATGCTCGAACGCGAGCCTGTACGAATGCAAAAACTGCCTGTCGAGACCCATCTCGCTTTTGAGAGCAGCGTCTCGATTGCGTGCTTTTGCCGTCGCCGCACGGCCATAGAGCGGGTCTCCCACGCAAGGATGATGCGTATACGCCATATGCACGCGGATCTGATGGGTGCGTCCCGTGAACAGATGGCATTCGAGAAGCGTATAGCCGTCATCGAAACGCCCGGCCTCGAAGCGCTCGAGCACCGTGAACGTGGTGATCGCCCCTTTGGCGTTGAGAGCGTCGCTTACGGCCATGCGCGTACGGTCCGTCACATGACGCGCTATCGGCGCGTCGATCATGCCCGTGTCATGTGCAATGGAGCCATGGACAAGCGTGATATAGCGACGGTCGATATTGCGCGTACGTATGCCGTCTTGCAGGCGCGCCGCCGCCAGATCGGTCTTAGCGGCGAGCATGAGCCCACTTGTATCGCGGTCGAGCCTGTGCACGATGCCGGGACGGTCCTCCCCTTGCACTTGCGCAAGATTGCTCAAACCACAATGTGCGACCAGCGCGTTGACGAGCGTGTCCGTATAGTGTCCGCGAGCCGGATGGCACACGAGGCCCGCCTGCTTCGACAAGACGATAATGTGCTCGTCTTCGTAACGTATATCGAGTGGAATGCTGTAATCGGGTTCGACGAAGCTCTGCTCGCCCGAGCGCGGTGGAACCTCGATATGGATCGCATCGCCTTCGAGGACGATGCGCTTTTTTGCCGCAGGCTGTCCGTTGACGAGTATGCGCCCGCTCTCTATCAGCCGCACTGCGGCAGAGCGCGAGGCAAGTGCCTCGATCCCAAGGCCAGCAACGAGTACGTCAAGACGCATGCCCTGTTCGTCGGCAGAAACATCGTAATCGAACACGTATGTCGTCATGCTTCCGTCTCCGCTTTGTCCGCTTTCTCGTCCGAGAAAGCACCTGTAAAGAGCACGCTGATAACGAAGAGAACAACACCGCAGGTCACGCACATATCCGCGACGTTGAACACGGGAAAATCGACAAAGGTGAAATGGATAAAGTCGACGACGTAACCCGTTGTCAAACGATCGATGAGGTTGCCAACGCCACCGGCAACCAGCAGCGCGAGACTCACGACTTCGAGCGGATGGTGTTTTGTGCCAAAAGCAAGCCAAGCGATTGCCGCAATGCATATGACGATGGCGATCGCGATGAAAAGCCAGCCATTGCCCTGCCCCATGCCAAACGCGGCTCCCAGATTGTGGACGAGCGTCATGTCGACGATGCCAAAATTCGGGCCTGTCACGCCAAAGGAGAGGCTCTCGGCCGCCCAGGCTTTTGCCAAACGGTCGATTAGCACCATCACGATGACGATGGGTATGAAAAGTGCAAATGTCGTTTTACGAGACATGCATCCAAACTTTTTCAGCAATTGCCCATCACTTCAGGACAAACATCATACAAGTCGTAATTCGCTGCGACAGCGATCCGTCAGACAGACGCTCAGCGCCCTCGACGAATCGCCGTACTGCAGTAAAGCCTGAACAACCAGGCGTTTCCCGCGCTATTCGGCAAATGCGGCGACCACGTCGTGGCAGCGTGCGCACAGACCGTCTTCGCCTAAATCGCGGTAATTCCAGCAACGCGGGCATTTCTCGCCCGAAGCCGCGCTCACCGTGGCGACGAAGGAGTCGCTACCAGAGACGGGCTCGAACTTGACGTCTGCAACGATGAAAATCTCTGCAAGCGCGCCAGCACCATGGACGGCAAGAGCCCCGACTCGGTCGACGTCGCCCGAAATGGTCACTTCCACTTCCTGGCTCTTATTGAATGCGCCGTCGTTGCGGGCATCCTCGATCGCCTTCATGACGGCGTCGCGCGCGGCCATGACATCCTCGTAGGAAGCGAGCAGCTCCACGCGTTCCTGAGCGGGGATGGCGGGAACGAAATCTTCCTCGCTCGGCCAGCCGGCAAGCTGCACGAACTCGGGGCGGCCATCCTGCATCATGCCCTCGGGGTACTCCTCCCATACCTCGTCACAGGTAAAGGTGAGAATGGGAGCAAGCTGGCGCACCATCGCCTCGAGCACGTTGGCAAGGACGCTTTGCGCGCTGCGGCGCTCGAGCGAATCTGCAGCATCGGAGTACAGACGGTCCTTTACCGCATCGAAGTATTCCGAAGAAATGCTGACGATGAAATCGTACCAGTCTCGGTATGCGCTGTGGAAATGATACTCGTCGTAGTTCTTCGTCGTGGTCTCGACAAGAGCATACAGGCGGCTCATTGCCCATTTATCGAACTCGAGCATGTCCTCGGCGCTGACAAAATCATCGTTCGTGAAATCGTAGAGGTTGCTGAGCAGATAACGGAAGGTGTTGCGTATGCGACGATAGGCATCAGAGGTACGCTCGAGAATATTCTGGCTCACGCTCACGTCCTGCGAATAGTCGACTGAGCCGACCCACAGGCGGAGTACGTCCGCACCGTACTTATCGCAGACCTCGTTGGGATCGATGACGTTGCCGATGGACTTCGACATCTTGCGGCCGTTTTCGTCCACCGTAAAGCCACAGCTCATAACCGCCTTGTATGGAGCCTCGCCATATGCGCCCACGCTCGTGAGCATCGAAGACTGGAACCAGCCACGATGTTGGTCGGAACCTTCCAGATACAGGTCCGCCGGACGGCGCAAATAATCGCGTGCCTCGCAGACGCTCGTGTGCGACACGCCCGATTCCCACCAGACGTCGAGCACGTCGGTCTCGGGCTCGATATCGTGGCTTCCGCAGGCAGGACAGCAGGTCCCCTGTGGCAGGTAGTCCTCGGGACGCTCCGTGTACCAAGCGTCGGCACCTTTGGTGCGGAACAAATCGATAACCGCGTCGAATGTCTCCTCGTTGGCAATAGTCTCGCCGCAGGATTTGCAGGTGAACACGGGGATGGGCACGCCCCAAAAACGCTGGCGGCTGATGCACCAGTCAGGACGCTCCTCGACCATGGAGCCGATGCGGTTGGAAGCCCAGCCGGGAATCCACTGGACCTTATTGTTGATCTGCTCGAGCGCAGCCTGGCGCAGCCCCGTCTTATCCATCGAGACGAACCACTGCGTGGTCGCACGGAAGATAACCGGGCGCTTGCAACGCCAGCAATGCGGATACGAGTGGACCATATCCTCGCGGGCGATGAGGGAGCCGTCCTCGTCAAGCCATTTGATGATTTCTGCGTTGCTGCCAACGGCATCCTGACCCGCCCACGGACCGCCACCTTCGGTGAACTTGCCGTCATCATCAACGGGCATGAGTACGGGAATATTGAACTTCTGGCCCACCTCGTAGTCATCGGCGCCATGGCCAGGAGCCGTGTGAACGGCACCGGAACCCGTATCGAGCGTGACATGATCGCCGTAGATGAGCACACCGGTCATATTCTCGTGAATGGGATGCCTGTAGGTTTCGCCTTGCAGATCAACTCCTTTCACCAAGAATGGAGCGCCGTCCTTCTCGACGATATCGAGCTTGCCCCAGCCTGCCTTCTCAGCAACGCTTTGCGCAAGCTCGTAGGCAAGAATGTAATACTCGCCACGCACGCGAACAGCGCAATAGTCGGCTTGGGGAGCCAGGCTCACGGCAGCATTTGCGGGCAGCGTCCACGGCGTGGTCGTCCAGATGATGATGGACATCTCGGCACCTTCGTGCATAACGGGCTTGAAGGCAGCGGGCATCTGCATAAAGCGGAACTTCACGAAAATCGAAGGGCTCGTCTCGTCGGCGTATTCAATTTCTGCCTCGGCGAGCGCCGTATGGCAATGCGAGCACCAATGGATGGGTTTACGACCACGGTAAACCGCCCCGGAAAGGTACATCTTCTTGAAGACCTCGATGTTGCCGGCTTCGTATTCGGGTGTGAAGGTAAGGTATGGATTGTCCCACTCGCCGCCGACGCCAAGACGCTTGAAGCCCTTGCGCTGCCCATCGAGCTGCTTTTCAGCATATTCGCGGCAGATCTTGCGAAACGTGGGCGTATCAATCTTGGCCATCTTCTCAGGACCGAGCTTTTCCTCAACCTTGTTCTCGATGGGAAGTCCATGGCAATCCCAGCCGGGAACGTACGGGGCAAAATAACCACGCTGCGATTTGTACTTGACGATGATGTCCTTGAGCGTCTTATTGAGCGCATGCCCAATGTGAATGGGGCCATTCGCATATGGAGGACCATCATGCAAAATGAAGCTCTCGTGTCCTTCGTTGGCCTTGAGCACCTGATGGTACAGGTCCATCTCTTCCCACTTCTTGAGTCGTTCCGGCTCGCGCTGGGCAAGGCCTGCCTTCATCTTGAAGGTGGTCTTGGGCAGATTCATCGTGTGTTTGTAATTGGATTTTTCAGACATTTCTCGTCTTTCTATATCGCGGTAGTCAAATGAGGACAAGTGGTCTACATGCCATGCTCGAGATGCTTGCTGATATGCTCGCTTAGGGTCTCGGAGAGATTCGCAAGAGCAGTCGTGGGCATTATGACGCGTGACACAAGATGAGCCGGAAGCTCCTCGCCCTGCTTGTTCGCATGGTCAACATAGAGAAAGTCGATGCGAGATTCCGCGTTCGTCGTGCTGACGATCGAGGCGTTGGCATAGTTGCCACACGCACGCTCGGGGCTGACTTCGACGCGGAAACGCACTTGCTTGTTATCTGGCATGGTCTTTCGGTCCTTTCTCGAGACATATAAACAAGAGATTGTAACGCAAGAGGCAAAGCATGAGACCGCAAATCGGCGAAGCTTTGGCAGCGCTTGGGAAAGCTATACGGAAATTGCCAGTTGGCAGCTCATCTTACACGCCGTACCAGGCCAAGCCCTCGTCTTTCCAGCCCAATCCGATGAGCCAGGAGTGCTCACTCCAACTCGTCGTGTAGTTGTGGTTGTTCGCGAAGGCGTTGGGGTTGTATTCGCGATAGAGCACGGTCCTCTTCGCATCGTCGGAATACCAGCCGATGCCTTCGTCATTCCATCCAAGGCTGGCAAGCCAGTTCTTCTCACCCGCGTCCATCGTGTAGTGATGCTCGCCACCAACGGAATTGTAGAGGCGATACACTGGCGTGCTCGATGTCTTGGGCGCGGTCCACCCCTCGCCCTCGTTATGCCAACCCAAGCTCACGAGATAATCGCGCTCCGCATCATCGGCCGTGTAGAAGTGCTCGCCGGAATTAGGGTTGTAGAGACGATGCATAGGCTGTGCCTCCTCGGGCGGAGGCGTGGGCGAAGAATCCGTTGCGACGTAGGCTGCCTGCCATATGAGCTTGTTGCCGGACACGTTGCCAATCTGTCGGCCGTCGAGCGAGGCGGTCACTGTCGAGGCCGTGAGCGTGATGGTGCGCCCCTCGCCCACCGCGTAGGTCCTAGGACCCCTGGTCACGGCGTCTCCCGTCTTATAAGCTTGACCCCGTAGTTTGAACCCGTCGCCGTGCTTTCCAGACGAACGTTCACGATGCCGCCCGACTGCTTGAGTAACGCGCCGGGCCCAGCGGAGATTCCATTGGTGACGGTCAGGGAGCCGCTGTTTCCACCCTTGATCTCGAGCGCCTTACCAGCATCGACAAATAGGCTCTTTATCGTCACATTGTCCTCGCCGATAGTGATGGCGCACTGGGCATCAACCTCGTAATCTACGCCACTCATTAGGCTCGAAGCATTGACATCGCCACTAATCTTTACCGTCACGGCATGAGCCGGCATCACAAACACGCAGGAAAAAATACGGCAAGGGCGAGCGTCGCCGCAAACAGAAATATATTCCAACAGTTTCTAACTGTTCTTGGCATATAGAAAGCCTCCCGATTACACGTAAACTATGAATCAATCCCACGATAAATCTTGTGCAACGCCAACCTGGGCAACCCCAGCTTGCGGGTTAAAGGCCAAACATACTGAGAGCTTTGCTTTTTATCTCGGATTAGGACCCAAAACCCCATCTAATTGATTGTTACAGCAGCTTTTTCGCAGATGCGATGAGCGCATCGCGGTCATTTTCGACATCGCCATCGACGACAGCTTGCAAAAGTTCGTTCAGAACCTGGCCGACCTGTGGCCCCTGCGGCACGCCGAGTTCCATGAGGTCGCACCCACCCACCGCAAGATCGCGCACGCCGAACACGGGTTGCGCGTTCAATTGCTCGTCCATGAGGATTTCCGCCTTGGCAAACGCGATGTTGAGGGGGGAATCCGGCGGTTGTTCCCATCCGAGCCCCGCCTTATCGCAACGGCGAATGGCAAAGAGCTGTTGCGCACGTTCGGGCCCGTGTTTGAGCAAAAAGCGGCGCATACTCTTCTTTGTGTCTGGAATGGAAAACATGTGCCAGCGCACGAGATAGGCCACCGTTTCGCGCTCGGCACGCGAGAGCTTGAACTTTCTGCAGACATCTTTCGCTATGGGCTCCCCTACTTTTTCATGCCCGTACGCATGGCCACGCCCCTTCTCGTCAAAGGTCAGGCAATGGGGCTTGCCAATATCGTGCAGCAGCAGGGCAAAGCGCACCGTTGCATCCATGCCCGCAGGCGCTGCTTCGAGGGCATGCAGGGTGTGTTCCCACACATCGAACTTGTGAAAGTTGTTGTGCTGGTCGAACTCGAATTCCGGTTCGAGCTGCGGAATGATCTGGAACACGACGTCGGCGTATTCGCGCAAAACCGAAACGGCATGCGCTCCGCAAAGCAGGCCGGATAATTCCACCCAGATACGCTCCACGGAAACGCGGTCGAGCAAGTGCCGCAGCTCGTGAATGGCTCGCGATGTCTGCGCTTCTATCTCGAGCCCGAAGCGCGCGGCAAAACGCATGCCCCGCACGATGCGCAAGGCATCTTCTTCAAAACGCGTGCGGGCATCTCCCACTGCGCGAAGCACGCCGGCATGCAGATCCGCTTGCCCGCCAAAGGGGTCGAGCAGTCCCGAACGCGGGTTGTATGCCATCGCATTCATCGTGAAATCGCGCCGCGCAAGATCGCCATCCACGCGATCGAGAAAAACGACGGTGTCGGGATGCCGTCCGTCGGTGTAGTCGCCGTCGGACCTATATGTCGTGACCTCGAAGGGCTCATGATCTATCAGCACGGTTACCGTGCCGTGCGCAATGCCGGTGTCTATACAGGCAAGCCCCTCGGCCTGCATGACCGTCTGTATCTCGTGTGGCTTTGCAGATGTGGTGATATCCCAATCGTTGGGTGAACGCCCGAAGAGCGCGTCGCGAACGCATCCACCCACGACATACGCCTCGAACCCGCTTGCCTCGAGCAGATCGAGTATGCGTTGCGCAGCATGTGGAAGCTCGAATCGTAGCATTGCCTAGGCTCTTCTCCAGCGTGTGAGTCGTTTTTCGGCGATGTCGAACGCTTCGTAGAGAATGACCCCGAGCAATGCCATGGCGATAATCCCCGCAAACATCTGCTCGTATTCGAGAAGCGACCATGAATGCATGATGAAATAGCCAAGCCCGCTCGAGCCGGCCATCGATTCGGCGATGAAGAGAATGGCAACCGCCGTTCCGCAAGTAATGCGCAGCGCCGTGAACAGGTCGGGGATGGTCGCGGGAAACACGACGTCCCAATAGATCGCGAACTTGCTCGCCCCCAGTGAACGCATGGAGTCGACAGCGCCTTCGGGAACGTTTTTAGCGGCATCCCGCATGGTCACCATCATCTGGAAGAAGATGGCAATGGCGATAAGTACGACTTTGCCCTGCCCCCCGATACCAAAGAGCACGAAGATGACCGGGAGAAACACAATTTTGGGAACCGGATAGAGCACGTAAAGCACAGGTCCGAATATGGCATCGGCTCGCTTGGAGCGCCCAATCCACAGCCCGATGGGAACACCGAGAAGGGCCCCGATGAGCATCGAGAGCAGTATACGGCCGAGGCTCACCCAGAATTCGGGCATGATGTCTGCGATGTTCTGCACCAAAGAAACCGCACTGGCGCCAGGCGTGGGCAGCGCGGGCGACCCAATCGCGAGCGCGCAGATCCACCACACGACGATGACGAACACGGTGCCCCAGATATATCCAAGCGCCTTACGCATGGGGCAGCACCTTCCCATGCCCCTCTGCCTCAGAGGAGGTACGGTGCAGGGCAGAGCGTATGCGTGTGCACAGCGCGAAGAACTCATCGCTTCCGCGATACGCCTTGTCTCCCATATGGGGATTCTCGACCACATCGACAACATGTCCCGGACGCGGCGCGAGCACGTACACCCGCTGTCCAAGGTAGACCGCTTCTTCGATTGAATGGGTTACGAGCACCTGTGCGTAGCCTTCGTTTTTCCATAGCTCGAGCAGCGTGTCCTGCAGCTGCTCGCGCAAGAGCGCATCGAGCGCAGAAAGCGGCTCGTCCATGAGCAGCAAATCGACATCGAGCGCAAGCGAACGCGCAAGTGCCAGGCGTTGCTGCATGCCGCCGGAAAGCCCGTCCGGATACGTGTCTTCGAACCCGGCAAGGCCCACGAGCGCAAGGGCTTCGCGAGCTCGCTTGCGGCGTTCATCGCGCGCAATGCCGCGAACCTTCAGTCCGAGTTCGGCATTCTTGATTACGGTCTTCCAAGGCAATAGACCAAAATCCTGCAAAATGAGGGCGGTGCTCTGACGCGGGCGCACAATAGGCTCCCCATCGACTGTCACGCTGCCGCTCGTCGGCTGCAAAAGCCCCGCAGCCATTTGCAGCGTGCTCGACTTTCCGCATCCCGAAGGTCCGATTATCGCTATTGACTGACCGCCGTCTAAGACGAGGTCAAGGTTTTCGAGCGCGAGCAGGCCTGCTTCGCCACGTTTGGGCGCGTCGTAGTTCAACGTAACATTATGGAATTCGAGCGATTGCATACGTCTAGGCTTTCGCGCCTTCCTGGGGAGTATCTTGCGATTGAGCGACCATCTTGACCGCGGTTTGAACCGCATGGGTCACGATGTCTCCGAAAAGTGGAACCATGCCGATATGGAGAGCCGCGGCGCCAAACATGAACGAACGCACCTGCACATGCGAAAGCCCGCATTGCTCGAAAAGCTTGGCGAGCTCATCTTTGCGCAGGAATTCCTGCGTGCTCTCATAGAGCCATTCGTATTCCTTGTGATGAGCGATACCGCCACCGAGCAAGGTCATGATGTTCTTGTAATAGAACTGGTAAAAAGGCACAACCGCCTTGTTGGATGGCACCGACGCGTCCAGGCATGCCACGGTCCCGCCCGGACGCACGACTCGCACCATCTCGCTTACGACTTTCTCGTAATCGGGAGTATTGCGAAGTCCAAAGCTGATGACCGCGGAATCGAAGGTTCCATCGTCGAAGGGGAGCTCCATGGCATTGCCCTCGACGAGCTCGACATTCTCCAGGCCTTGCAGACGAGTGCGCGCTACGTCGAGCATGTTCGCGGAAAAGTCGAGTCCGACGACAAAGATGTCGGGGTATTTCCTGGCGATCAATTCCGTGATATCACCTGTTCCACAGCAGATATCCAAAATGAGGCCCGCGCGTTTTGAGGTATCGCAGGCTTTGACCGCCGTCTTGCACAGCGCCTTTTTCCACGCGCCATGCATGCCGAGGCTAATGCGGTCATTTGCCGCATCATAGCCTTCGGCTATAGACTCGAATACTCCATGTACATGCTCTTTTGCCACTCGTACCTCCTCGGATTGACGTAAAAAACTATGATACCCGATTTATTTCTCGAGAGGGAAAGCTGCACTGGGATTCCACCGAGCTGGTACATCTCCTAGCGACAATGCGGGACGCGACCCCGCCCGCCGCTCAACGCGTCGCCGCGAAAGCCACTGCCACGATCGCTCCTTTGGCTGAAACTTCGCGCGGGCAGACCCCACGTCCCAGCACTGTCGTGCACCTTTTGGGATTCTGGCCAAAGGTGCATGGATTTCTCTATCGGAGACGTTCACCTTTTACCTCCAATAGCAAAGGTGCT
>CACZSV010000007.1 GCA_902783925.1 uncultured Coriobacteriaceae bacterium | reverse complement strand
TGTCGGCGGCGCCACGTACCAGGTGCCGATGGAAGTGAATTCCCGTCGTGCGAACCAGCTCGCTATCCGTTGGATCGTCGACTACAGCCGCAAGCGCCGCGAGCACACCATGGTCGAGCGCCTTGCCGGCGAGCTCATGGATGCCGCGAATGGCACCGGCTCTTCCGTGAAGCGCCGCGAAGACTTGTACAAGATGGCCGAGTCCAACCGCGCGTTCTCGCACTATCGCTGGTAGGCGTGTGAAGAATGGCTGCTAAAAAGACCCCGCTCGAGGAGACTCGCAATATCGGCATCATGGCTCACATCGATGCCGGCAAAACGACGACTACCGAGCGTATTCTCTACTATACAGGCAAGACCCATAAGATCGGCGAGGTGCACGATGGCGCCGCGACCATGGACTGGATGGTTCAGGAGCAAGAGCGCGGCGTAACTATCACCTCCGCTGCAACCACGTGCTTCTGGGAGAAGGACGGCAAGACCTATCGCGTCCAGATTATTGACACGCCGGGCCACGTTGACTTCACGTCCGAGGTCGAGCGTTCGCTTCGCGTGCTCGACGGTGCGGTTGCTGTTTTCGACGCCGTTGCAGGCGTTCAGCCCCAGTCCGAGACCGTGTGGCGTCAGGCCACCCGCTACGATGTCCCCCGTATTGCGTTCATCAACAAGTATGACCGCATCGGCGCCGATTACTTCCATGCAATCGAGACCATGAAGGACCGTCTGGGCGCAAAGGCTGTTGCCGCTCAGGTCCCCATGGGCGAAGAGGACCATTTCTGGGGTGTCATCGACCTGGTCACCATGACGGCATGGGACTTCAAAGCCGACGAAAAGGGCATGACCTATCCCGAGCCCATGGATGCCATCCCCGAGGAATTCGCCGATGTCGTCGAGGAGCGTCGCTCTGAGCTGCTCGAGGCCGCTGCAGACTACGACGACGAGCTCATGGAGAAAATCCTCATGGACGAGGAGATCGAAGTCGATGAGCTCAAAGCCGCACTTCGCAAGGGCGTCCTCGCAAACGAGCTCAACCTCGTCTTCGTTGGCTCCGCATATAAGAACAAGGGTGTGCAGGAATTGCTCGACGCCGTTGTCGACTATCTGCCTTGCCCGCTCGACATTCCTGCAATCAAGGGCACCAACCCCGATACAGGTGCAGAAGAAGAGCGTCACCCGAGCAATAAGGACCCGTTTGCGTGCCTCGCGTTCAAGATCATGACCGATCCGTATGTTGGCAAGCTGACCTACCTGCGCGTGTACTCCGGCCGCTTGGATTCCGGCTCGTATGTGGTGAATGCCAACAACGGCAAGAAAGAGCGCATCGGCCGTATTCTCGAGATGCACTCCAACGAGCAGCACGAGCTTGACTACTGCTCCACGGGCGATATCATCGCCGCCGTCGGTCTCAAGAACACCACGACGGGCGAGTCGCTGTGCGATGAGGATCATCCGATCATTCTCGAGTCCATGGACTTCCCCGATCCCGTTATCGACATCGCTGTCGAGCCCAAGACCCGTGCCGAGCAGGACAAGCTCTCCATTGGCCTGCAGAAGCTTGCAGAAGAGGACCCGACCTTCCAGGTGCATACGGATGAGGAGACCGGCCAGACCATCATCGCCGGCATGGGCGAGCTCCACCTCGAGATTATCATCGACCGCTTGACCCGCGAGTTCAAGGTCGAGGCAAACGTCGGCAAGCCGCGCGTTGCATATCGCGAGAAGCCGGGCCACGAGGTGCTCAACGTTCAGGGCAAGTTCGTGCGTCAGTCCGGTGGCCGCGGCCAGTACGGCGACGCAATCATCAACATGTACCCGGGCGAGCCCGGCAGCGGTTTCACCTTCGAAAACAAGATCGTTGGCGGCGCTATTCCCAAGGAATACATCCCGTCTGTCGAAAAGGGCATCGAAGAGGCGCTGCAGAGCGGTGTTATCGCGGGCTATCCCGTGCTCGATGTTGCAGTCGAACTCGTTGACGGCTCCTATCACGATGTCGACTCCTCCGAAGCGGCCTTCAAGGTTGCCGGTTCCATGGCAATCAAGGCGGCACTTCGCAAGTCCGACCCGATCCTGCTTGAGCCTGTCGAGAGTGTCGAGGTCGAAACCCCGAAGGAGTACATGGGCGACGTCATGGGCAACCTGAACTCCCGCCGTGGTCAGATTCAGGGCCAGGAAGAGCGCGGCACCGCGACGGCTATCAAGGCCCTCGTTCCGCTGTCCGAGATGTTCGGCTATGCAACTGACCTGCGTTCCACGACGCAGGGCCGTGCGTCCTATAACATGCAGTTCGATTCGTACAAGCCTGTTCCCAAGAGCGTGTCCGAAGAGATTATCAAGAAGGCTGGCGGCAGCGCGGAGTAGCGCGAATCCGCTTGATATATGGAGGTTTGAGTTAAGTGCCTAACCAGAAGATTCGCATTCGGCTGAAGGGCTACGACCACGAGATCGTGGATCAGTCGACCAAGCTCATCGTGGACACCGCCACCAAGACCGGTGCCCGCATCAGTGGCCCCATTCCGCTGCCGACCGAGCGTAACCTGTATACGGTTATCCGCTCGCCGCACGTGAACAAGGACTCGCGCGAGCAGTTCGAGATGCGCACGCACAAGCGCCTCATCGACATCCTCGACCCGACGCCCAACACCGTCGATTCGCTCATGCGTCTCGACCTGCCGGCCGGCGTCGACATCGAGATCAAGCTCTAAGCAGCGCAGAACATACTGAGCAAGTGACGGGCCACCCAAATCGGGTGGCCCGTTTCGTATTGCAGCGTCTTTCTTTTGGTCTGCAGGAATCCTTCAAAACAAGATACGAATGTCATCTGATACAGTTTTTACGTTTGCACTAAACCATACAAACGTATGAATAAGTTATAGCGTTTTACGTGTGCCTATAAAAATTTTTTATTTACAAACAGTGCCAAGTGTAAGCTTTGGACGCTTTCTGATCACTGTATGCATTTTTTCACGTCACGTTCGAAAATCCCTGTGCTACCGTACGCGGATGAAAAAAAGGTGAACGTAGCATTGAGCT
>CACZSV010000006.1 GCA_902783925.1 uncultured Coriobacteriaceae bacterium | reverse complement strand
TGCTTGCCGTTGTCGAGGCGCTGCGGCGCGAGTGGCCTGTTGCAAAGGTGCATGCATTGAGCGGCATCGATGCGTTCTTCTTGCACCGCATGGCAGATATGGTCGCCATTCAGAGCGGGCTTGCGGGCTTGACGCTTGCGGAACTCGACGCAGATGCGCTTTGGGTGTGCAAGCGCTACGGCATCTCGGATGCCGCGATAGCGCATGCGGTCAATGCGAAAGAAAAAGAGGTGCGCGCGCGTCGAATCGAGCTCGGCGTCGTTCCGGCTTTCAAGATGGTCGATACTTGCGCGGCGGAGTTCGCCGCCCGCACGCGCTATCTGTACAAGACCTATGATGCGGTCTTGGACGAGGCGGATTGCACAGATAAGCCCAAGATCATCATTCTGGGCTCGGGCCCGAACCGCATAGGGCAGGGCGTCGAGTTCGATTACTGCTGCGTCCATGCGTGTTACGCGCTTGCCGATGCCGGCTTCGAGACCATCATGGTCAATTGCAATCCCGAGACAGTCTCCACAGATTACGACACGTCCGATAAGCTCTATTTTGAGCCGCTGACCTTTGAAGACGTGATGGATATCGTCGAAGCGGAACAGCCGAACGGCGTCATCGTGACCCTTGGTGGCCAGACGCCGCTCAAGCTTGCGCGTGCCCTCGAAGAGGCGGGTGTCTCCATTTTGGGAACGCAGCCAGCGGCAATCGATTTGGCAGAAGACCGCGAGAGGTTCGCGTCTTTGCTCGACAGATTGCACGTTGCGTATCCGGCAAGTGGGGTTGCCTTCGATGCCGAATCTGCAGCTGATGTGGCTTCGCACATCGGGTATCCGCTCATCGTGCGACCAAGCTACGTGCTCGGCGGCGCAGGTATGGCTGTCGTGCATGACGAAGATCAGCTGGCGGGCTATCTTGTCCGCGCCACAGCTGTTTCCGATGAACGGCCGGTTTATCTCGACAGGTTTCTCGACGATGCCGTCGAAGTCGATGTCGACGCAGTGTGCGATGGTGAATCCGTCTTTGTCGGCGGTATACTCGAGCATATCGAAATGGCGGGCATACATTCGGGCGATTCGGCATGCTGCACACCGCCTTTCTCGCTTTCGGATGACGTATGCGCGAGGCTTCGTGCGATTACGCGTGATATTGCCCGAGCGCTCGACACGGTCGGACTGGTGAACGTTCAATACGCCATTCACGCAAACCGTATCTATGTTATCGAGGCCAATCCGCGCGCGAGCAGAACCGTGCCCTTTGCATCCAAGGCGACCGGCGTTCCGCTGGCAAAGGTCGCGGCTCTCGTGATGGCGGGAATCCCGCTTGACAAGATGGGGCTTCCCCCCGACGACCGCGAGCTCAGCCGCTTCAGCGTGAAAGAGGCCGTGCTGCCCTGGTCGCGCTTTCCGGGATCCGAGGTCTCGCTTGGCCCCGAGATGAAGTCGACGGGCGAGGTCATGGGCATTGGCTATGCGTTTCCCATCGCGTATGCCAAGGCGCAGCAGGCGGTCGACACGCAGCTGCGCACTGGCGGCAAGGCATTTATCTCGGTATGCGATCGCGATAAGCGTGCAATTGCTCCTATAGCGTTCGACCTGGAGAGAAACGGTTTCGAGCTCGTCGCTACAAAGGGAACGGCAAGCGTGTTGCGTGCAGCTGGCTTGAACTGCACTGTTGTGGGCAAGGTTCGCGACGGGTCGCCGAATATCGCCGATGCCATCAGGCAGGGGCTCATCGATTTGATTGTGAACACGCCGAGCGGGAGCGAATCGAATAGCGACGGTCAGCAGATACGCGCGCTCGCGGTGCTGCATGGCATAAGTCATACAACCACTATCGCGGGAGCTCAGGCGCTCGCGCTCGCCTTCGACGCCGTGGCTGTGGGCAGAACGGACCCGATCGCCCTGCAGGATTTGCCCCAATGGCATCCCAGCGCTCGCACTGTCCTGGAGGGCGGCGCGGCGAGCAGGGGCGAAGGCGAGGTGCAGCTGTGACGGCTTCGAGTTCTCAACGTATCATTGCAGATCATCCCGAAGAAGAGTGCGCGGTCTTTGGGATTTACGACACGGCGGGCGACGCAGCGCGCATGACGTATTTTGGCTTGCAGGCGCTTCAGCATCGTGGGCAGGAGAGTGCGGGCATTGCTGTGGACGACGGTGCATCGATTCAGGTCAAGAAGGATCTTGGCCTTGTAACCGAGGTGTTCTCGGAACAAAACCTGACGCGTCTCGAAGGCGTTGCGGCGATAGGCCACTGTCGCTATTCGACGAGCGGGGAAGTTGGCTCAGTGCAATCGGCGCATCCGTTTGTCGTACAGGTTGGGTCCACGCGCGTTGCGCTTGCCCACAACGGGACGCTCACGAATCCCGGAGAACTCGTCGATTACCTGGAAAACGCCCATGTGCATGAAGAAATACACACCGATTCCGAAGCAGCTGCATACATCATTGCGCATGAAACGGAGAAAAGCGGCAGTGTCACTGCCGGCATTGCGGCTGCCATGCAGATAATGCGCGGAGCGTATGCCATGGTGGTGATTGCGCAGGGTGCGCTGTATGCGTTTCGCGACCCGCATGGCATACGCCCGCTCACGGCTGGCAAACTACCCGGCGGCGGATGGGCCGTCGCAAGCGAGACCTGCGGGCTCGACATCGTCGGCGCAGACGAATTGCGCGATGTGGGACCAGGCGAGGTGATACGCCTGAACAAGGAGGGCATGACGGTAACTCAGGGAACAGCGCCCGCGCATCGCTCAACCTGCATATTCGAGTATGTGTATTTTGCGCGCCCTGATAGCGTCATAGACGGGCGAACCGTATACCAATCGCGTGTTTCTATGGGGCGCATGCTTGCTCATGAGGCGCCGGCCCAAGCCGACCTCGTTTTAGGCGTTCCCGATAGCGGCGTGCCGGGAGCTCTTGGGTTTTCGCAGGTAAGCGGCATTCCTTTTGCGGATGGCATTGTCAAGAACCGCTATACGCACAGGACCTTTATCGAACCGACTCAGGCTCTGCGCCGTCAGGGCATTCGTATAAAACTCAATCCACTGCCGAGCGTTATTGCGGGCAAACGGCTCGTTGTCGTCGACGATAGCATCGTGCGTGGAAACACGGCCAAGGAACTCGTCCAGATGTTGCGAGATACCGGTGCCGCCGAAGTCCATCTGCGCATCATTTGCCCCGAGGTGAAATGGCCTTGCTTCTATGGTATCGATACCGCGGCCCGTGGGCAGCTGCTTTCGGCGAATATGGATGTGGAGGAAGCGCGTGCATGGCTCGGTGCGGATTCCCTGGCGTTTCTTTCAGAAGCGGGCCTGATTGATGCGGTCAGAGGTTATGGTCCTACGGTGGATGCGACGACTGATCGATGCACACATGACGGCTTCTGTCTTGCATGTTTTAACGGGGAATACCCTGTACGGTAAACGGTGTTGTAGTGCACCTTTGACCGAGGCTCCGAAAGGTGCACGTCCCCGATAGGGAGGCCCTGCGCACCTTTGCCCGAAACCCCAGAAGGTGCACGGCCCGCGCTCCGGAATCCATACACCTTTGGCCGAAACAGCAGAAGGTGCACGACCGCAGCCGGGCGATCCATACACCTTTGACCGGGATCCCAAAAGGTGCACGGCCGCAACCGGGCAAGCCACACACCTTCGTTCCCAGGGGCAGAAGGTGCACGACCGCAGCCGGGCGATCCATACACCTTTGCCCGAAACAGCAGAAGGTGCACGACCGCAGCCGGGCGATCCATACACCTTTGGCCGGGATCCCGAAAGGTGCACGGTCCGCGCCCTGGGATCCATACACCTTTGGCCGAAACAGCAGAAGGTGCACGGCCCGCGCTCTGAGATCCATACACTTTTGGCCGAAACAGCAGAATGTGCACGACCGCAGCCGGGCGATCCATACACCTTTGACCGAGGCTCCGAAAGGTGCACGCCCCCGATAGGGAGGCCCGGCGCACCTTTGGCCGGGATTCCGAAAGGTGCACGGCCGTGCTGAGACGCGGATTAATCGCCATTCAATAACCTGAGCAGAACCACACGTACGCTCGTTGTCGCATCTTTTAACATGCTCGTAACACGGTCGAAACGCACCGGACAGATGTGTTGCATACCATTTCCCATCATAGGTAGAGGGCATGGAGGTATGCATGGGGCAGACCGGCAGCAATCGACGCGGCTTGTACCGCGAACAGTTCGAGCATGACGCATGCGGAATAGGCGCGCTTGTGCACATTGCGGGCAAGCGCAGTCATCAAATGCTCGAAGATGCGCTTTCTGTGCTCATCAATCTTGAGCATCGTGGTGGCGTCGGCCTCGAAGAAAACACCGGAGACGGCGCAGGCATTCTCTTCCAGATGCCGCATCGCTTCTTCCGCAGGGAAGCGCAGCGCTACGGGCATTTGCTGCCAGACGAAGGTGACTACGCAGTTGCAATGCTCTTCATGCCGCAGGATGACGAAGGCATGAACACCGCGCGTCAGCTGTTCGAACGCGGTTGCGCTGAAGAAGGCATTGCGGTGCTGTTCTGGCGCGACGTGCCTGTGGAACCGCGCGACTTGGGGGCCACGGCGCTGGCGAGCATGCCACGTATTAAGCAGGCCTTTCTCGGCAGGCCAGAGGAGGTCTCTGTTGGCGATGCATACGAACGCAAACTCTATGCCTGTCGCCGCAGAATCGAAAAAGCCGTTCAGGCAGAAGCGACCCTCGCAGATAAAATCTTCTACGTGTGCTCCATGAGCGCGCGCACGATCGTGTACAAGGGCATGTTGCTTGCGACTCAGATGCGCGAGTTTTTCCGAGACCTCAACGACGCAGCTGTCGAGACGGCGCTCGCGCTTGTGCATTCGCGCTACTCAACTAACACAGCCCCGTCGTGGGAGCGTGCGCATCCCAACCGCTTCATCATTCACAATGGCGAGATAAACACCCTGCGCGGAAATGTCAACTGGGTGCGCTCGCGCGAGCCGGGGATGTATTCGCCCGTCTTTGGAAACAAGCTGCAAGACGTTCTGCCGGTGTTTGCGGGCGAGGGTTCGGATTCCTCCATGCTCGACAACCTCATCGAATTTCTCTTCATGAACGGGCGCAGCCTGCCGCGCGCCGTTTCTATGGTTATGCCAGAACCATGGGATAACAATGACAATCTCTCCGATAAGCGCAAGGCATGGGACGCGTATCAGTCTATGGTCGTCGAGGCGTGGGATGGTCCGGCTGCCGTGGCGTTTACCGATGGACGTGTGACAGGCGCGGCGCTTGATCGCAACGGCCTACGTCCCGCGCGCTATTACGTGACCAGCGACGATAGGCTCCTGCTCTCGAGCGAGGTCGGCGTGCTCGATATCGATCCTGCGAGCATTCTCATTGCGGGAAGCCTTGGTCCGGGACAGATGCTGCTCGTCGACCCCGCGGCAGACCGTGTGCTTTTTGACGACGATATCAAGAATGAATTCGCCAACGAGAAACCGTATAGGCAATGGCTCGACGCTGGTCTCGTTTCGCTTGCGAATCTTGTGGAGACGCCCGATGCCAAAGCCCCGGATGCATGCGATACGCAGGTGCCGATCTGGACGCGGCAGGCGATGCACGGCATGTACTACGATGATATTGTCGAAGCTATCGTGCCAATGGCAAAAACCGGCAGCACGCCGCTCGCTTCCATGGGCGCAGACAGCACGCTTGCATGCCTCTCGCAGCGGCCACGCAGGCTTTTCGATTACTTCAATCAGCTTTTTGCTCAGGTCACGAACCCGCCCATCGATGCATTGCGAGAATCGTTTATCACCTCGACCTCTCTGTATCTGGGTAACCGTGGCAGCATGCTCGAGGACGCCCGGGCAAATTGCCGGGCCATCCGCCTTGACACGCCCTTGCTCACGCAGGCCGAATTCGATGCGATATCCACGCTCGATAGGCAGGGATTCAAGGCGGCTCGCATCAAAGCCGTCTATAGCCCGCAAGACGGCCCCCACGCGCTTGCAGAGGCTTTGGAGCACTTGTGCGAACAGGCGGAAGAAGAAATAGGCGCCGGCGCCAATATACTCGTCGTCTCCGATCGCTGCCCTGCAGACAAAGCGCCCATTCCTTCTCTGCTCGCTGTATCAAGCGTCTACAATCATCTGCAGAAAATGCAGGTGCCGACCAAGGCAGACATCGTTGTAGAAGCAGGCGACGTGGTGAGTGCGCATGATTGCGCAGCGCTCATTGGCTATTCGGCATCGGGCATATTCCCTTACATGGCCCATGAGACGATTGCCGCCTTGACGCATGATGGTGCGCTGGAGCTGAGCGCGCAGGAGGGCATCGCGAATTACAACGCCGCCATCGTTGCCGGCATTGTCTCGATCATGGCGAAGATGGGCATTTCGACCATGCAGGGGTACCACTGCGCGCAGGTGTTCGAGGCGCTTGGACTGGGCCCCAATCTTGTGGACGAGCATTTCTGCCGCACGATCAGCTGCGTTGGCGGGCTTGAGCTTGACGACGTGCAGCGCGAATGCGATATGCAGCAGCGTGTCGCACATGATATGGCGTTAAGTCCCGCTCCGGACCAGCTGCAGAGTTCCGGTATCACATGCTGGCGCCCCCGCGGGGGAGAAGAGCATCTCATCACGCCCGAGGTCATCAATTTACTGCAGCGCGCTGTGCGCGAGGATGATTACGCCTTGTTCGAAAGCTATAGCTCGCTTGTGCATAGGCACGACCGCGCTGTGCGCTTAAGCGATTTGCTCGACTTCGCACCCCAGCGTACTTCCGTGCCACTTGACGAGGTCGAGCCAGCGACGAGTATCGTGCGTAGATTCAATACCGGTGCTATGAGCTACGGTTCGATTTCGCGCGAGGCGCACGAGTGCCTTGCCATCGCCATGAACAGGCTCGGTGGGCGTTCGAACTCGGGCGAGGGCGGGGAAGACCCGCTGCGAGAAATGACGCACGCCAACGGGGACAGTGCTCGTTCGGCTATCAAGCAGATTGCATCCGGGCGCTTTGGGTGCACGAGCCGCTATCTTATGAGCGCGAACGAGCTGCAAATCAAACTCGCGCAAGGCGCCAAGCCCGGCGAAGGCGGTCACCTGCCAGGACGCAAGGTATGGCCGTGGATTGCCGAGGTGCGGCGCTCGACACCGGGCGTTGCGCTCATTTCGCCGCCTCCGCACCATGACATCTATTCGATTGAAGACCTGGCGGAGCTCATATTCGATCTCAAGAACGCGAATCCGCGGGCAAAGGTCTCGGTCAAGCTTGTCTCTGAAGCAGGCGTGGGGACAATCGCGACTGGCGTTGCCAAAGGCGGCGCGCACAAGATTCTCGTTTCCGGAAGCAACGGTGGCACGGGTGCCGCCCCGCGCGATTCCATCCACCATGCCGGACTGCCGCTCGAGCTCGGCCTTGCAGAAACTCAGCAGACGCTGCTCACCAATGGGCTGCGCTCACGTGTGGTGCTCGAGGCAGACGGCAAGCTGATGGACGGGCGTGATGTGGCGATAGCCTGCTTGCTCGGCGCCGAGGAATTCGGGTTTGCCACGATGCCGCTCATTGCCATGGGCTGTCTCATGCAGCGCGATTGTCATAACGATACCTGTCCTGTGGGCATTGCGACGCAGGATTGCCGCCTGCGCGCACGTTTTTCGGGAAAACCGGAGTATGTTGAGCGCTTCATGCTCTTTGTTGCCGAGCACCTGCGCCGCATCATGGCAGACCTTGGCATACGTACCGTTGACGAGATGGTGGGGCGCCCAGACCTCCTCGTGCCGCGTACAATCGAAGGAGAGAAGAATTGGAAGGCGCGTCTCATCGATGTGAGCGATTTACTCGTGAAAGCTCAAGCGTTCTACGGCTCGACGATTCCAGGAGCGGAATGCCCGCACTCGCTTGCGCACATGGCTGCGCCGGATCCATTGCCGCAGACGCTCGATGCAACCTTGCTCGTGCCCTATACGCACCTGAGCCGCGAGCTGCTCGAGCCCGTGCGCTTTAGCGCGTACGTGGGCAATGTCGATCGAGCGGTAGGCACTATGCTCGGATCGACGGTGACGAGCGCGCATGCGGACGGCCTCCCCGACGAATCGCTGACCGTCGATTGCAAAGGTGCTGGCGGCATGAGCTTTGGCGCCTTTTTGCCCGCCGGTATCACACTGAATATCGAAGGCGATGCTAACGACTACTTTGGCAAGGGGCTTTCGGGCGGCATCGTTACCGTGACCCCCTCGCATAAGGCGACGTATCGGCCCGAGGAAAATATCGTGGTGGGAAATGTCGCGTTCTACGGCGCGACCTCCGGGCGTGGTTTTGTGTGCGGGTGCGCGGGACAGCGATTTGCCGTGCGCAATTCCGGCGCAACGCTCGTTGTTGAAGGTCTGGGCAATAATGGCTGCGAGTACATGACGGGCGGCAAGGTGCTCGTGCTCGGTGAGGTCGGGCAGAACTTCGCTGCTGGCATGAGCGGTGGCGTTGCCTACGTGTACGATGCCGAGCACACGCTCAGAGCGCGATGCAATCACGAACTGGTGATGATGGAAAAGCCCGCTGCTGCAGAGATCGCTTCCATCCGCGAGCTCATCGAAGAACATGTGCAAAGAACGGGAAGCCCCCTCGGTGTCATGTTGCTTTATCGCTTTGACGATGTGAGCTCGCGTTTTGTCAAAGTCATACCGCGCGAATACAAGCGCGCTCTTGAGCTCACCTTGCACGAGGAACGTGCTGGCGTTGAGCACAATGAGGCTGTGAGACGCGCATTCGAAATCATGAGGGTCGGTGGTTGATATGGGCAAGACAGGGGCGTTTCTCGATACCAAACGCGCGCAGCACGGTATGCGCGATGCCGCTTTGGCGGTGGGCGACTTCGACGATATCGTCATTGCGCTCGACGCGCAGGCGCAGCGCTCGCAGGCAAGTCGTTGCATGGCCTGCGGGGTGGCGTTTTGCCAAAGCGGCATGGTGTTCGCAGGCTCGAAACGCGCAACGGGCTGCCCGCTGCACAATCTCATTCCAGAGACGAACGACCTTGTCTACCGGGGACGTTGGCAGACGGCTGTAAAGCGTCTTGCCTTGACGAATCCGTTTCCGGAGTTTACGGGGCGGGTATGTCCTGCTCCATGCGAGATGGCGTGCAACCTTGGGCTTCATGATGAGGCGGTCACGATACACGATAACGAGAGGGCTGTTTCTGATTGGGCATGGGAGCATGGGCTTGAGGAGCCCCTGCCCGTCGCGCCTCAGGATGCTCCGCTCGTTGCGGTCGTTGGCTCGGGGCCTGCCGGCCTTGCATGTGCATGGGAGCTCACGCGCACTGGGTATCGTGTGAAAGTGCTCGAGAAGGCGGATCGCCCTGGCGGATTGCTGATGTATGGCATTCCCAATATGAAGTTGCCAAAAGACGTCGTGGAGCGCCGCATAGTATGCATGCGACAAAGCGGCATCGAGTTCGTTCTTGGCTGCGATGCGCAATCTGAACTCGATACGCTTGCAGACGAGCTTGTAGCGGTGATTGTCTGCATCGGGGCGGGAAATCCGCGTCGCGTCGAGGTGCCTGGCTCAGAGCTTGCGGGGGTCGTGTTTGCGGTCGACTATCTCACGGATGCGACACGTGGGCTTTTGGACGGGGCCGCACCGACGATGTCTGCGCAGGGAAAAGACGTTGTCGTGCTTGGCGGCGGCGATACGGGCACGGATTGTGTGGCTACTGCAACGCGGCAGGGCGCGAAATCCATCACGCAGGTTATCCGCGCACAAGAACCTCCCGAATCTGTTGACGTTTTTGCAACCTGGCCGCGTCCCCGAAATGTTGCAGGCCAGGACTATGGCCAGCGGGATGCAGAGTGCGTGTATGGGCAAGACCCGCGCCTGTGGAGCACGGATACTGTCGAATTCACTGGTGAAGGAGCTGTCGGGTCGGTGGTTGTCGAGGATCTTGCCTACGATGGCGGACGTCACGCGGTTGAGGGCACGCGGCGTAGCCTGCCTGCAGACATGGTGATTGTCGCCAAGGGCTTTACCGGACCTCGGGAAGACGTGCTCGAGATGCTCGGCGCAAAGCTGGAAAACGGGCTGCCGCAAACTCGAGACGGCGGGCATCGCCTGGTGGCATCTGAGGGCTTCGCCGCGCAGGTGGCATGTTATGTCGCTGGTGATGCGAGAACGGGTGCTTCGCTCGTTTCGAGCTCTATTGCCGACGCGCTCGAATGCGTGAGGGAGCTGCTCGAAGACCGCTGACATGCTGCCGACCCATCCGGCTGTGGGACTCCTGGGCGAACGCGCTGAGCGCCGGATGCAACCCCGCATCACGCTTTCGCCAAGCAAGAAAGGGGACAGACCCCCGTCTCCAGAGGCCTGTCCCCTTGTTTGTTTTTGTACGCGGGCGGGTTTAGCGTGCCCGCTATACAGCATCTGCGCCACGCTCGCGTGTGCGTATACGCACGACTTCCTCAACCGGCGAGATGAAGATCTTTCCATCACCGACCTCGCCCGTTGCTGCTATATCGCAGATAAGCTCCACGAGCTCTTCCACCTTTGCGTCATCCACAACGAGCTCGAACTTCACCTTCTGAACCATGTTGATGAGCACTTCGGTTCCGCGATAGAACTCTTTCCAGCCATGTTGATTGCCGCAGCCATGTACTTGCGCAATCGTCATACCAGAAACATCAGCTGCGAAAAGCGCTTCTTTGAGTACTTCCATCTTCTCTGGACGAACAATCGCGATTACTCGTTTCATCTTGTCTTCCTTCCCATCACGCAAGTCCACTCGTCTGTGCGGACCTGCGTGATTCCATGTTTGCCTCTAGTCCATTCCGAGATAGGCCGGATACGCGCTTTCGCCGTGTTCCGCAACATCGAGACCGCGTGCTTCGTCAGTGTCGCTTACGCGTAGAGACCCGCCGAAGATCGCCTTCACGATGAGCCCGATTACAAGTGTTCCCACTACAACAAAGGCGAGCGTAATCAGAATGCCGAGTACTTGGCTTACGAGCAGCGAGGGATCAGCGGTATAGAACAATCCGCCAAAATCGGTCCACGAAAGCTCGGGCACACAGAACAAGCCGGTGAGCACACCTCCGATGATGCCGCCGACCGAGTGGCAGCCAAAGGCGTCGAGCGCGTCATCGTAGCCGAGCTTGCGTTTGATACGCGACATTGCGATGTAGCAGACCGGGGAGACGACAAATCCGAAGATCGCGGCTGCCCATGGTTCGACGAAGCCAGCTGCGGGCGTGATGGCAACAAGGCCGGCGACCAGGCCCGTGCAGGCACCCACGAGCGTGGGCTTGCCGGAGCGTACGCGCTCAACGAGCATCCAGGAGAGCACGCCTGCTGCGGAGGCGACGACGGTGTTGAGTATCGCGAGCGCGGCAATGCCGTCTGCTGCAAATTCGGAACCGCCGTTAAAGCCGAACCATCCAAACCACAGAAGCGAGGCACCCAGCATGACAAAGGGAACGTTATGAGGGCGGTAGCTCACGAGTCCATAGCCGCGGCGCTTGCCCATGAGAATCGCGAGAACAAGGCCTGTTGTGCCCGATGAGATGTGCACGACGTCGCCGCCAGCAAAATCGAGCGCGCCGATCATACTGCCGATAAGCGAGCCGTCGCCGCCCCAGACCATATGCGCGAGAGGCGCGTAGATGATGGTGACCCAGATCGCGATAAAGAGCGTGAATGCTCCGAATTTCATGCGCCCTGCAAGCGCGCCGACGATAATTCCGCAGGTAATCATTGCAAACGCCATTTGGAAGCCGACATCCACGATGGCAGGATACGTTGCGTCTGCCGGGACGTTTGCGGCCTCACCGATCATGGCCTGCGTGGTCGGGATGAGCCCGATTTGGTCGAATCCGCCAAAGAAGGGAATCGAGCCGTCGCCACCGTAGGCAAACGACCAGCCGCAAATGACCCACATGACACCGACAATGCCCAGCACCGTCATGACCATCGCCATAGTGTTGCCGACGTTCTTTCTGCGAGAAAGTCCTCCGTAGAAAAACGCGACACCGGGCGTCATGAGCAGCACGAGCATAGTGCAGACCAGCATGAACCCGGTTGAACCTGTATCGAACATATCGCATCGTCTCCTTTCAAAATCCTGCGATTTGAGACGATTGTGGATGGCCATTGTTTCTGCGTCGTTGCATGCGTGTTACGAAACGAGATGTTAACGAGCGTTCTCTAAAATGAAACAAACGAAATGCTCGTTGAATGCAAACGTCCGGGTCAAATGGTTGATGGGAGGCTGCGATGAGCATACGGCTTACGCTCGCGCGCGGGGTTGGCGCACTCTCTTCGTGGTTTTTACGTCATGTGCTCCGCAGGCAGGCTTCGAGTTTTCCCGGAAAAGCCGCCCTTGCCATCGACCATGAGCTTATCGCCGAGCTTCGCAGGCTTTTCTCGAAGGGCTCTGTGGTGGTTGTTGGAACAAACGGCAAGACGACCGTGACGAATCTGCTGGCAAATTCCATCGAGAACGCGGGGATGAGCGTCACATGCAACAGATCGGGAGCCAATCTTGAATCGGGCGTCGCGACGGCGATCATCGGTTCTGGAAAGGTTGACTGGGGAGTATTCGAGATTGACGAGCTGTGGCTTGCCAAGGTGATGCCTGCTCTGCAGCCAAGATGTGTTTTGCTGCTCAATCTGTTTCGCGACCAGCTTGATCGGGTGGGCGAGATCGAGCTCACTCAGCAAAGCATCGTGCATGCGCTCGAAACGGTTCCAACGGCGACGCTGGTTTTTAATGCCGACGATCCGTTTTGCCTGAGAATCGCCCAGAGCGTGAAAAACGAGAGGCTGGCGTTTGGTATCGGCGAAAACATGCGGCTGCGGCAGAACACCGTATCGGATACGCTGCTCTGCCAGCACTGCAACGCGGAGCTGCAATACGAATGGCGCCAGTACGGGCAGCTGGGGGCGTATCGCTGCGACGCATGCGGCTTTGAACGTCCGCAACCGGACTATAGCGCCGTTGACGTGCATCTTTCGAGCGACTCGACTTCGCTTACGGTGAAGGGGCCAGAGCTTGACGCTCGCTTCGAATCCCCGCTTGCGGGTGCATACATGGCATATAACATCACGGCAGTGTGCTCGGCGGCTGACTATCTTGGAGTTTCGGAGCATGCAACAAAGCAGGTTCTGAAGGCGTTTGATCCTGCGAACGGCAGACAGCAGCACTATATGATCGACGGACGTCAGGTTCTGCTCAACTTGGCAAAGAACCCTGCCGGTTTTAATCAGAATCTCAGGATTGTCATGGGTGATACAGGCCCCGCGGCAATCGCTTTCTTTATCAACGACAAGGACGCCGACGGGCATGATGTCTCGTGGTTGTGGGATGTCGATTTCCAGGAGCTCGCCGAAGTCGATGGCTTCATCGTCTACGCAGGTGGCGAGCGCCGTAACGACCTGCAGGTGCGGCTCAAATACGCGGGAGTCGAAGCGGAGCTGATCGATGATGCCGGGGATTTTCTGCGCAAGTCGCAACAGGTAG
>CACZSV010000005.1 GCA_902783925.1 uncultured Coriobacteriaceae bacterium | reverse complement strand
ACCGCCATTCCGCGAATACGGCGTTTATCGTCTTCCAGGACATTTGCGCCGCCGCGCTCTCGTTTCTCCATGGTGCCCAAGATGGCCAGAAGTTCATGTCCATCGGGCTTTTGGGCATTGCACTTGCATTCGGCATGGAGACAAGCGGCGATACAAACTTC
Source organism: uncultured Coriobacteriaceae bacterium (assembly GCA_902783925.1). Lineage (GTDB taxonomy): Bacteria > Actinomycetota > Coriobacteriia > Coriobacteriales > QAMH01 > QAMH01. Next base: position 2,657 of record CACZSV010000005.1, on the reverse strand, counting down.
CCCTTCTGGCTCATGATTCTCTGCTCGCTCGCTATTTCCCTTGGCACACTCATCGGCGGCAAGCGCATTATCAAATCGGTCGCCATGGATATGGTGAAGCTCGAAAAGTATCAAGGTGTTGCCGCATCGCTCACCACGGTTATCACCTTGTTCACCGCTTCTATCACCGGCATGCCCGTATCCACATCTCACTGCAGCACGGCAGCGATTATGGGCGTTGGCGCATCACGTAACCCCAAGCGCGTGAAATGGGATGTGGCAAAAGACATGGTTGTAGCCTGGGTGCTCACCTTCCCCTGCTGCGGATTCATCGGCTGGGGTCTCGCCATGATCTTCATGATGTTCTAAGCGAAAAACAGACGACTCATGCAGCAAGAGCACCTTGATCAACATGAGGCACAGCCTGTGCCTCGAAACTGGCACTGACAAATCAAAGCTTGCACTCCGCATCTCTGGCGGTAAGGTCACAATAAAATACGATAGATGATGCAAGGCTGTTTATACCAAAACGGGAGGGAGTTTCCATGAGCAAACGATTGATCATTGTTCTTGCAGCGTTATTGAGCGCAGCGGCATTGGCGTTGGCGGCGTGCAGTGGATCGTCGAGCTCGAGCGCTGCATCTGGAAGCACGTCTGCTTCCAGTGCCACTTCTGCAAGCGCCTCGGCAGCAGCAAGTTCAGCAGCTTCAGCGAGTGCCTCGGCAGCATCATCTGCAGCGGCATCCGACGTGAGCCCCGAGCTTAAGGAAGCCGGGGACAAGATGGTGAAACTGGCCGAAGAGCAAGAAGCCCTCGTAAAAAAGGCAGCATCAGAAGGCGGCTACGACGCGGTTAGGGCGGAATGGGACGAGATTAGCAAGCAGATCAGCGAGGTAACCAGCGCCTTAAAACCTTGGGGTGACAAATACGCGGGAGGCTCGCTTTCTGATGCGGACAAATCGTATTACATGAGGGTAGTCGTGCCCGCCGCCAGCAGAAGCGCAAGCGCTGGCCTCGACATGCTCGATTACATTAAGCGCTAACGGCCCGACGTGCGGCTGAAAAAGCAGCGCCTTTCGGTACCGCAGAGTCGCGCATGATAGAGTTTTGACGAGGCGTAAAGAAGGGCCAGCCGCAAAGGCTGGCCCTTCTTGAGTCGGCAGGCGCTCCTCGCAACTCGTACTATACCGCGAGCACCGATGAGCACGACGCTCTCGTGGCTCTCGGTTGGCGCAATGAGGGCATCGCCTGGTACGGCATCTAGCCTCTTGCTCAATGAGCGGCAGGGCAGTCCCACCGCTCATTGAGCATCAAAAGCCTTATTCGAGTGCGTCCAGCACTTCGTTTACACACCGAACGACCTCGAACTTTGTCTTTTCGATGTCGATGGTCTTGTACTCGCCATTCTCATAGAGAACCTTGCCATCGCACATGGTCAAGACCACATCTGCGCCATTCGCGCTGTAGATGATGTTCGTTGCCATGTCATACACGGGGCACATCCACGGCGTATCGACATCCATGACGATGAGATCTGCCCGCTTGCCACACGCCAGCGCGCCGCAATCGCTGCGCCCCTGTGCGCGGGCACCGTTGATGGTGAGCATCTGCAGGACTTGCTTGGGTGTGATAATGGCCGGATCAAGTGCATTGCCCTTCTGCGAACAGGCCAGCAAATACGCGCTCTGCAAAATATTGTGGGTATTGTTCGATGCCATGCCATCCGTGCCTAACGAGCAATTCACACCTGCATCGATCATGGCTTGCACGGGAGCAAAACCACTAGCGAGCTTCATGTTGCTTGCGGGATTCAAGCTCACGTTCACACCCTTGCTCACCATGAGCTCGATATCGCTCGGCTCGACCCATACGCAATGAGCTGCGTTGACGGGAACATCAAAGGCGCCAAGCGAATTGAACCACGCCGCAGGGGTCATGCCGTCATGGCGACCCTTGCACTCCTCGTGCTCGGCTTTCGTCTCGGACATATGAATATGCAAACCGGAATTGTGCGCCTTGGCCTCGGCAACGCAACGTTCGATCATACCCTGCGGCGTTGTGTACTCGCCATGAACACACATGTCGATTTTCACGCGACCGTCACCGGCATTATGGTATTCCTCGAATAGCTGTTTATTGACGGCAGCTACAGGCAGCGTGTCATAGTCCGTCTCGACAAAACACATGGTTCCACCATCAGTATGATTTGCCTTCATGCCGGCCTCGAGCGTCGCCTCGCAGCGGTCAACGGTGGCAAAATACATGTCGGTATAGCTCACGATGCCATAGCGCAACATCTCGGCCTGGCTCAGCATGCAACCCCAGTAATGATGCTTTTTCTCGGCGACCATCTTGCCTTCGAAAGGCCAGACGGTCTCGTTAAGCCATTGTTGCAGAGGCTGGTTTTCTGCATAGCCACGTAGCAGCGTCATGGGCGTATGAGCATGCGTATTGTAGAAAGCGCTCATGAGCAGCTTGCCGCGCCCATCGTAGCGTTCGCCATATTTGGCGGCGTCAGCAGGCTCTTCAGAACCAATGTACGTGATGGAACCGCCTTCGACACCAACGTATTGGCTCTTCTGGTAATCGAGGTTCTCATCGAGAATATCGATATTGGCAAAAAGCATGAGAGCTCCTTCCGAACAGCGTATTGGATGCAATCTAATAATATACACCTT
>CACZSV010000004.1 GCA_902783925.1 uncultured Coriobacteriaceae bacterium | reverse complement strand
GCGATGACATCCGTGTAGCCCTCGACGACGATCGCCTCCGCCCCCGAGACAATCGAGTTCTTCGCCACATCGATGCCGAACATGTTCGACGACTTGTGAAAGACCGGCGTCTCGGAGGTGTTGAGATACTTGGGCTCGCCCTGGCCGATCACACGCCCGCCAAAGGCGATGGTCCGCCCCTGCAGGTCGTGCACGGGGAACATGACACGCTCGTAGAAGCGGTCGACGATCCTCCCCTGCTTGTTCACGTACGCGAGATTCGCCCCCACGAGCTCGTCGCGGGAGAACCCCTGCCTGTTCAGGGCGCCCACCAGTTTGCCGCGCCCCGGCGCGTAGCCGAGCTTCCAGGCCTTGGCGCACTCTCCGCCGAAACCGCGATCATGAAGATAGCTCCTCGCCGATGCGGGACCGGGCTCACGCGAACGCATGAGCTCGAGATGGTAGAACTCCTCCGCCGCCGCGCAGGCCTGCATCATCCTGTCGCGCTTGCTGCGCGGGACGGAGCTGCCGCCCTCTTCCTTTATCTCGATATGGGCGCGGTCCGCAAGCGCACGCACGGCCTCGGGAAACTCCAAATGCTCGCTTTCCATGAGAAAGCCGAAGACGTCGCCGCCCTTGCCGCAGCCGAAGCAGTGCCAGTTCTGCAAGTCGGGGTCTATCTTGAACGAGGGCGTCTTCTCGTTATGGAAGGGACAGCACCCCCAGAACAGGCGGCCCTTCTGCTTGAGCACGACGCGTTCGCTCACCAGCTCAACGAGGTCAATCGCCTCACGCACGCGGCGGATGTCGTCTTCAGAGATGCGCGCCATCTAACCCGCCCCCAAGGTGCTTGCGTACCCAGTCGATATTGCCCATTACCGTCTCGACGAGCTCATCGGTGCTTGCAAACACTCGCGGCTCACGCAGCCACTGCACAAACTCGATGCGCACATTTTTGCCATAGAGGTCGTCTTCGAAATCGAGCAGATGCGCCTCGAGCTGCGCTGTTGCACCTTCGAAGCTCTTTGCGACCCCAACGTTTACGGCAGCCGCATAACGCTGCTCATCCACAAACGCATATGCCGCATACACGCCCTCGAGTGGAAGCATCGTCTCGTTTTGGGCAAGGTCAAGATTTGCGGTGGCAAAACCAAAGTCTCCGCCTTCTCCCCTTCCGTGCACAACACGACCAGTAACGCTATGCGCACGACCGGCGAGCAAATCACGTGCTTCGCTCACATCTCCTTGACGAAGAAGCTGGCGAATACGCGTGGCAGTTACCGGAGCATGCTTCTCTTCTATAAGCTCGCAGGGGACACATGTGCATACATGGCTTGCAGCCCAATGTTCGATATCGGCAACAGTGCCGCTTGCGCGGCGGCCAAAGCGAAAATCTGCCCCTGTGAAAACCGCGCGTGGTGTCATAACCTGTCCCAAGTGCGAAAGGAATGCATCTGGTTCGAGCCCGAACACTTGCTGCGTCGCAGGCAAGCTGATCACGGCGCCATCAACTTGCTCGGAGATCATGCGGAGCCTGCCGGCGTTTGAAAGCAGTTTGTCCAGCGGGACGCCAGCAGGTCTGAAAATCTCATCTGGATCGCGGTCGAATGTTACGGCAACGGTGGGAACCCCGAGCACGCTTGCCTCTTGGCGCGCCATGGCAAAAAGTGCCCTATGTCCAAGGTGCATGCCGTCAAATACGCCAATGACAATGACAACATCGCCCAATGACGGTTGTTCTTTAGCAAAAGGATCCCAATGTATCACGCTGTCATGCAACGCCGCTTACGCCTCCCGGAATAACCGTCGCCGGCTTGACATGCCCGTCGTGTGCACGATACACAGCAAGCAGTTTGTCGTCTTTCACACACGAGATAAAGCCGTCGCTCGCAGACTCGGCACATTCGAGTTCGCGGCCATTTGCCACATGCTGAGCCTGATAATCGTCAAGCTCGATTATGGGAAAACCCAAAAGTGCGGTCGGGTCGCACCATGCAAACGGCTCAGCGTTCTGAGCTTGCGTCTCGAGCTTGTCTATTGTACATGCACACCCTAAGTCCGTGCCCGCAACAGCTGTGCGGCGCAACGCGCCAAGAAACGCACCACACCCCAGATATGCACCGATATCGCGGGCAAGAGCACGTATATACGTTCCCTTGCTCACGTGAAAATGCACGTCCCAATATGGGAGCTCATACGCCAGGGCTTCGCTCTGCGGGCCCGATAGCTCGACATGCGTTGTACCAAACGCATCGAAGCGCGCTTCATGCACCGTGACCGGGCGCGCTTCGAGGTCGATACAGGTTCCTTCGCGCGCAGCTTTATAAGCAACGACGCCATTTTTCTTGATTGCGGAATACGCAGGGGGCATCTGCTCAAGCTCGCCGGTGAATTCGGCGAGGACCTGCTCGGGGTTCGCCAGCAAAGACTCATCGGGTACGCAGATACGTTCCATATCGAGCACGCGTCCCTGCACATCGTCGGTATCGGTCGATGCCCCAAAGACTATTCGGGCATCGTACTCTTTGTCGTGTCCGGTCAGGTACTCGGAAAGCCTCGTTGCCGCACCGACTCCCACGAGCATGAGCCCTGTTGCCGCCGGGTCAAGCGTTCCCGCATGGCCCACGCGACGCTCCCCCGTAATACGGCGCACGCGATTAACGACATCATGCGAAGTGATGCCATAGGGCTTGTCAATTGCCAGTACGCCGCATAAACCGCTTGTAGAGCGCTTCATTGCACGACTCCGTCAATCATGGAAAACGCCGTCGTCTCCGTGACCTCGGCATCCGTCGTGGGGCGTGCCTTCGGCTGGGCTTCAAACGATTCGCCCAGCAATTTGGTAATCACACGTCGCGCCTCGTCAAGACCGCCCTTGACCGTGAATCCGGCTGCAGCCTTGTGCCCCCCTCCGCCGATTTTCGCGGCGATGGCAGATACATCGCGGTCCGTCTTGGACCGAATGCTGCCGCGGACGATAGGCCCTTGCTCGCGGAGCATCACCGCTACCTCGATACCATCGAGCTGGCGAATCTGATCAATGAGGGAATCGCCATCGTCTTTCGTGGCACCAAGGTTATTGAAGTCTGCCTCGCAAACCCACGACATCACGACTTTGCCATCGAACAAGGTTTCCATCCTGCGCATGACGAGCGCGTTGAGTTGGATTGCAGCCAGGCTGCGACGCTGATAGACATAGCGCGAAATCTCAGACGGGTTCGCGCCGGCGCACGCCATCTTTGCGGCTGCTTCCAGAGCTGGCGCATCTGTATTCTGGAATTGGAAGCGCCCCGTATCGGTCACAAGCGCCGTATAGCAGCAGGTGGCGATTTCCGGCGTATGTGCAACACCCAGCTGCTCGATGAAATCCCATACGAGCATACCAGCCGCCGCGGCTGTCGGATCGACATACGCGACATCGGCAAACGACCCATCGCCTTGATGATGATCGATGACAAGCGTCTTCTTTGCACGATCGAACACATGAGCACCATCGCCCGTACGCGGCAAGCTCGGCACATCGACCATGATAAAGACGTCGGGATCCTCGTGATAATCGCAGGCAGGCGTAAACCAGGAATACCCCTCGAGAAAGTCGTAGAGACCGGGGCATTCGCGCGTTGCGAGCAGAGGGGTCACATCGTAGCAGCAGCTACGCAGTGCAAGCGTCAAAGCAAGTGCGCTGCCCAGACAATCGCCATCGGGGTTGACATGTCCGCATACCGCTATGGTCTGGGCGCCTTTGAGCAGGTCGATCCCAGCGGAATAATCGAATTTCTTCATCTTATGCTTCGCTGCTCTCTTCGCTAAAGAGCTGTGCTATGCGTTCGGCGGCATCTACCGAGTGGTCGATGCGGAAGCGCAGCTCGGGAGTCACGCGCCACCCAAGGTTCTTGCCCACGAGCGAACGGATTCGTCCGCGAGCTGCCTCGAGCCCCTCCATGACCTCATCGTAGCGGTCGGCCGATGCGCTCACATACACATCGGCGACCTCGCGATCTTTCGAAACTTCCACGTCGGTGATGGTCACCATATCGAGCCTCGGATCAGAGATATGGAACAGCAAGACGTTCGCAATCTTTGCACGCAGCTCTTCGTTAACCCGACGCGAAGCGGAATTCTGCTTCATGTTCTATTCCTTACGTGCGACCTGTTCGATGCGATAGCCCTCGATAACGTCGCCTTCCTTGATATCTTGGAAGTCCTCGATGCCAATGCCGCATTCCGTGCCCGCACGGACAGACTCGACGTCGTCACGATAATGGCGCATGGATGAAATCGCGCCGTCATGGACGATAACGCCATCGCGCACGATGCGTACGAGGTCGGTCTTGGCAATCTCGCCTTCCGTGACCACGCAGCCGGCAATCGCGCCGATCTTGGGCATCTTGAAGACCTCGCGGACGTCGGCCGAACCGGTGTCGACCTCGACTTCTTCAGGTGCAAGCAAGCCGACACGCGCGGCGTTGATATCCTCGATAGCCTGGTAGATGACACGATACAGGCGAACGTCGACCTTCTCGCGTTCCGCCGCCTGACGCACGCCGGCCTGGGGACGCACACCAAAGCCGATGATGATGGCATCCGACGCCGCGGCAAAGTTGACGTCTGTCTCGGTCACACCACCAACTGCAGCATGGATGACATTGATGCGCACTTCGGACTGGTCCATCTTGTCCAAAGCACCGCGCAATGCCTCGATGGAACCCTGCGTATCTGCCTTGACGATGAGGTTGAGCTCGGCGAGCTTGTCCTCCTCAATACGAGCAAACAGATCGTCGAGGCTCACATGACGCGGAGCCTCCTGCGCGGCAAGACGCTGCCTGAGCTCACGCTCAGCCGCGAGGCCACGTGCCTCGGACTCGTTTTCGAACACGGCAAATTCGTCGCCTGCGCTCGGCACGGCAGAAAGGCCCAGAATCTCGACGGGATCTGCCGGCTTTGCCTCTTTCACGGAATTGCCCTTGGGGTCGACGAGTGCACGCACATGTCCAAAGCACACGCCGGCAACAAGCGGATCTCCCACACGCAAAGTACCGCGTTGCACGATGACCGTAGCCACCGGTCCACGGCCTTTGTCGAGGTTCGCCTCAATAACAAAGCCGCTTGCCGTCGTATCCGGGTTCGCCTTGAGCTCGAGCACTTCTGCCTGCAGGATGATGGTTTCGAGCAGTTCATCGATATTGAGGTTCTGACGTGCCGAAACCTCGACGAACATATTGTTGCCGCCCCATTCCTCGGGAATGACGCCGCGCTCGGAAAGCTCGGTCTTCACGCGCTCGGGATTGGCGCCCGCCTTGTCGATCTTGTTGATGGCGACGACGATGGGGACATTCGCCGCCTTGGCATGGTCGATTGCCTCGATGGTCTGCGGCATGACGCCATCGTCTGCAGCGACGACGAGCACGATGATATCGGTGACCTGCGCACCGCGGGCGCGCATGGCGGTAAACGCCTCGTGACCGGGCGTGTCGATGAAGGTGATCTGATGCCCATTGATCCACACGACAGATGCGCCGATTGCCTGGGTAATGCCGCCAGCCTCCGTCGCCTGCACGCCGGAATGTCTGATGGCATCGAGCAACGATGTCTTGCCGTGGTCGACATGGCCCATAACGGTAACGACGGGCGGACGCGGCTTGAGGTCTTTTTCGTCATCGTAGAAGGTGAACGACATCTCCTCTTCCGGCGAGATAATCTTGACCTCACGGCCGAGGTCACCGGCGATGAGCTCGACCAAGTCGTCGCTCATCGATTGCGTGAGCGTAAGCGGAGTGCCCAACAAGAACAGGCGCTTCACGACCTCATTTCCAGGCACTTCGAGCGCCTCGGCAAGTTCGCCTACGGTCACGCCACTCGTAACCTGCACAACACCCACGGGAACGCCCGTGAGCTCTGCTTTGCGCTGTGCCTCTTCCTCGGCCTTGCGTGCGGCTTCTGCAGCGCGACGTTCTTTACGCTTCTTGCGTCTGCCGCTTGATTGCTTTTCTGCCTCTGCAACGGCAGCGCGTGCCTCTTCGAGCACCTTGTCGCGCTGAAGCTGCTCAGCCGCCTGGGCCATCTGACGATAGCGATCGTCTTCGGATTCCGAATCGACCTCGACATTATGGCGGGCTTTCTTTTTCTTCTTGCCAGCACCCTTCTCACGATACGGAGATTCTTCCTGCTGTGCGGCCTGAGCCTGAGCGGCAGCGGCTGCAGCAGCCTGCTCCGCCTCACGACGCTCGGCAGCAGCCTGTTTTTCGGCTGCGGCTTTTTCCTTCTTTTCGTGAGCCAGGCGATCGTTTTCAGCAGCAATCTGCGAGAGCAGGTTGTCAAAGACAGACGGACCGGACGCCTTCTTTTCCTCGACGGCCTTCTCGGGCTTTTCGTCTTCGGTATTCACGACCTCGCCCGCGGCTTCCCTGCGCTGCTGCTGTTCTTCCTTGCGGCGCTCGATCTCTGCCTGGGCAGCGCGCTTGCGCTCCTCTTCAATGCGTTTGCGCTCTTCTTTGGCGCGCGCCGCCTTCTCTGCAGCGGCTTTCTTCTTGTCGGCCTCTATCTGCTTGGCGCGCTCTTGAATCTCGGGGCCAAGCTCCTTGCGGATCTTGTCGACATACGCATCGACGAGCGTGGATGCATGGTTCTTGACCGGAATCTTCATCTCTTTCAACTTCTCGAGAAGCTCCTTGGATGTCATTCCGTATTCTTTCGCTAACTCATGTACACGCATTCCTGCCATCTACACACCCTCCCTACTGCGCGGCTTCGCGCATTTCGCAAAGCGCGCCAAACTCGGCCTGGAGCCGTTCGTAATCATCGGCAGACACCTTCACACGCAAGCGTGCGTCGAACATGCGACGCTTGCGCACCTGGGCAAAGCATGCGGCATCGGCGCACACATATGCTCCACGCCCCGCTGCCTTGCCGCTTGCATCGCATGCAACATCGCCTTCGGGCGTGCGGACAAAGCGAATCAATCCACGCTTGTCGCCCTGTGCGCCGCATGCGATGCAGGTTCGTATTGGTGCCTTTTTCGTCATTAAATCAGCGACCCCTCTTCGGCTGTACTGTCTTCTTCACCTGCGTGGATACCGCAGAAGCGAGAGCCGGGACGCGCATGGTTACGGCAACGCACTCCATCGGGGCTCACATATTCGCAGCGCAAATCGACCTGCTCCTCTGCCTCTTCCTCGTCTTCGTCGATGAGCGAGGTCATGCCAAGCATGCCACTGTCTGCAGCGACGAGGCTCGCGGACTTGATGTCGATGTGCCAACCCGTGAGACGCGCTGCCAGTCGTGCGTTCTGCCCCTCTTTGCCAATAGCCAAAGAAAGCTGGTCATCGGGAACGACGACCGTCGCGTAGTGCGTCTCTTCGTTGATGAGAACATTGGAGACCTTAGCGGGAGAAAGCGCGTTTGCCACATAGGTGACGGGGTCTTCGCTCCATTGGATGACATCGATGCGCTCGCCGCGCAACTCGCCCACGACCATGCGAATACGCGAACCCTTGGGGCCGACGCAGGCGCCAACAGGATCGAGATTCGATTCGCGGGAGTACACGGCGATCTTGGAACGAGCACCCGCCTCGCGCGCGATGGACTTGACCTCGACAACTCCGTCGTAGATCTCGGGGACTTCAAGCTCGAGCAGACGACGGATAAGATCGGGGTGCGTACGGCTCACGATGATGCTCGGGCGGCTACCACCCTCGCCGCGACGCTGCACGCCCTGCGCCGTATTCGATGTTGGCTCGCGCACATCGATAATGAGCGCCTTGAGGCGCTGGTTGTGCGTGTAATACTCGTTGGCGGGCTTTTCGTTTCGCTCTTCGGAATTACGACGCTTGTCGAAGTGCGGGAGCTCTGCCTCGACGCCGTCGCGAATCTTAATGATGGTGAAATCGGGCGTGCTCTGCAGCACCGTTCCCGTGATGAGCTCGCCTTTGCGGTCGGCGAATTCGTGGTAGATGTTCGCACGCGCGGCATCTCGCACGATCTCGTTAATAACGCGCTTGGCATTTTGGGCAGCGATGCGAGACACGTTGTCGGGGGTGACATCGCGCGGTTCGTACGATTCGTACTCGCCCGTTTCCGGATCTTCCTCACCAATACCGACCATTTCGTACACGAAGATGCGGCCGCTTTCGCGGTCGATGGTGACATGGGCATCCCATTCGAGCCCGAGAATGCCCTTATAGCTCCGGGCAAGATCCTGCTCGAGACGCTCGAGCACGGCGAGCTCGTCGATATTGCGCTCCTTTGCGAGCTCCGATAACGCATCAATGAGTTCCGATGACATGTGTTCCTCCTACCGTATTTAGTTGTCTGATCCGACGGGCTCTCCCAGCTCGCCGATTGATTGGCCCGAAAAATCGATGCGGCCAATAATGTTTGCCTTCTTTATGCGAGCGAGCGGTATACGCTCGGTTGCTCCATCTTCCATTTCGAGCACGAGCTCGTCATCTTCGAGCCCATGAGAAATGCCCGTGAACTTGCTGCGGGCTTGCCCCGGCTTAAGGTAGACGACCGTCTTTTCTCCGGCAAAGCGAACGTAGTCAGAACGCTTGCGCAACGGCCTATCAATGCCCGGCGAGGAAACCTCGAGCGTATACGACTCCTGAAACGGATCGATCTCTTCGATAGCGGCGTCGACCCACTCCTGAGCGTCGGCGAGAGCGTCAAGGGTGATACCCCCCTCGAGCGTATCGAGAAAGACGCGTAGAATCGGATTCTTGCGTGTACCTGCAACTTCGACCGTAACCAAGTCGAGGTCATGTGCGGACGCAAGCGGCTCAAGTGCCTCGATAAGCGTCTCTTCCTTATTCATCTTTTCGCCCCCTTACATACAAAGAAAGCGGGGCAAAACCCACTTTCTCCCATACGTGACTCTTACTCTAACGGCGGCGTAGAAAGCCATACCGTGGCCAAAACGACCTCAAGACACACTACGAGCGGTGCCTTGTCAAAGCTTCTCCATTTTAATGAGAATTCCGTTCAGTGCAAGTCTCATCATCAACTCGTCACAATTAGCCGGAAGGATAAGTGGGCAGTGAGTGGTCGCCGAAAGAAAGCGTTTCGAGATAAGCTGGTTGCAGCGCGACAATTGCGTTGCCGCTTTCGGCCGTGTAATTCTTCGTGCCGGATGTATCCGCTTCGGGCACGGCAGCACCATCGACCTCGATGCCGATAAAGCGCTCGAAGGTCATCTCGTCGTCTTCCGAGCGCTTAAGCGTGAAGCCAAGCATATCGCTTGATCGTTTTATCCACGTGCTGTCACGTCATGCCGACTCGCTCGCGCCCCGAAACGTGCGTGCTAGTTCGCGACCACGTTCACGACAGTCGGCGCGACGATGGTCTTGCGCACCGTCTTGCCTTCGATACGGTCTGCCACCGCCTCGAGCGCAGCTGACACAATCTCGTCTTCGCTCGCGTCGGCAGGCGTCGTGATGCGCGCCCGCACCTTGCCGCCAATCATAACCGCTCGTTCGATCTCGTCTTCGGCTGCTTGGGCTTCGTCAAATTGCGGCCATGCCTGCGTATACGCACTGCCCTCGTTGCCAAGCGCGCTCGTCCACAGCTCGTCTGCCCAGTGCGGTGCATACGGCGCGAGCATCAGCACGATATTCGTCGCAAGTTCATTGCACAGTTCGCGTGAACGCTCACCCTCATCGAACTTGAGATAATCTGCTGTGGCATTCGAAAGCTCCATGATGGCCGAAAGCGCCGTATTGAAATTGAAGCGCTCGATATCGACGGTCGCCTTTTTGATGGACTGATGCATGATGCGATTGACCTTGACACTTGCCTCGCCGCTCGTATCGCCTGTCGCCTCGTCCTGCACGAGCGACCAGATCTGGCCCCATACGCGCTTGAGGAAACGCTCCATGGCGGCGCAGCCCTTGTCGTCCCATTGCAGGTCTTTATCAGGCGGGGCCATGAACAAAATGTAGGCGCGTGCGGCATCGACGCCAAACTGCTCTATAACCGTGTCGGGAGAAATGACATTGCCCTTCGACTTGCTCATAGTCTCGCCGTTTGCGTCCTTGACCATGCCCTGGCACAGCAAGTTGGTGAACGGCTCGTCAAAACCGACTATCCCTATATCGCGCGCGACTTTTGTCCAAAAACGCGAGTACAGCAAGTGCAGAATCGCATGCTCGATACCACCAATGTACTGGTCTACCGGCATAAAGCGGTTCGCCTTATCACTCGCAAAGGGAGCGTCCGCATTGTGCGGATCCGTATAGCGTAGGTAATACCAGGAGCTGCACGTAAACGTATCCATCGTGTCGGTCTCGCGATGAGCAGGCTTTCCGCACTTAGGGCATGTGCACTCATAGAACTCCTTGGAATCCTTGAGCGTCTCTCCCGATGCGATATCGACATCCATGGGCAGTTCGACCGGAAGGTCCTCTTCGGGCACCGGCACCAGACCGCACTCGTCGCAATAAATCATTGGAATGGGATTGCCCCAGTAGCGCTGGCGACTGATGAGCCAGTCGCGCAGACGGAAGTTGATGCAGCTCGCGCCGCACTCATGCTGCTCGAGCCATTCGATAACCGCACGGCTGCCTTCGGAATCCTTGCCACCCGGCATGCCGGTGAACTCGCCCGATTGCACCATGATGCCGTCGCCGGCAAACGCCTCGGGCCATTCGACATCTGTGACCTCACGCGTCGTCACATTCTTGAGCTGCTCAAAAAGCGGATCGTCTGCCGTCACGATGACCGGCGGAATATCCAGTCCGTACTTTCGGGCGAACTCAAAGTCACGCTGATCGCCGCTCGGCACCGCCATGACCGCACCCGTTCCATAATCGGTGAGCACGTAATCTGCAATCCAGATGGGAACCTTCATCCCGTTGATGGGATTGACCACATAGCGCCCCGTAAAGGCACCGTGCTTTTCGCGATCACCCATCGTGCGCTCAACCGCCGTAGATGCTTCGGCGATTTTCTGCACCTCGCGTACGGCGTCTTCGTATTCGCTGCCCGCCACAAGCGTGTCGACGAGCTTATGTTCCGGCGCGAGCAGGAAAAACGTGCAGCCAAACAGCGTGTCAGGCCGCGTCGTGAACACGGTGATCGTCTCTTCCATGGGCTCACCAAAGGCATCGCAGAGCGTGAACTTAACCTCGGCGCCCTCTGAGCGGCCAATCCAATTGGCCTGCATCTGCTTGACGCGATCGGGCCAGCCGGGCAGTTTCTCCAGATCGTCAAGGAGCTCCTGCGCGTAGTCGGTGATCTTGAGATACCACTGATCGAGCTCACGACGCTCAACCACCGAATGGCAGCGCCAGCACGTGCCCTGTTCGACCTGCTCGTTCGCGAGCACGGTCTTGCAATCTGGACACCAGTTCACGGGGTTGCTCTTGCGATACGCCAGCCCTTTCTCATACATCTTGAGAAAGAACCACTGACCCCACTTGTAATAGTCCTCTTTGCAGGTGACGACCGTGCGATCCCAGTCATAGGAAAGACCCATGCGCTTGAAGCTTTCCCGCTGCGTATCGATATTGCTGAAGGTCCACTTCGCAGGATGGCTCTTGCGCTTGATAGCCGCGTTTTCTGCAGGCAGACCGAAGGCATCCCAGCCAATGGGATGAAGAACGTCGTAGCCCTTCATATGCAGATAGCGCGCGTACACATCGCCGATGGTGTAGTTGCGCACATGCCCCATGTGAATGTCGCCGCTTGGATACGGAAACATCTCGAGAACGTATTTTGCCGGACGTTCGCTTTTCTCGTCCAGCTTGAAGAGCTCTTCGTCAGCCCAGATCTTTTGCCACTTTGGCTCTATCGCATGAGGGTCATATGCCTGCTGCATTG
>CACZSV010000003.1 GCA_902783925.1 uncultured Coriobacteriaceae bacterium | reverse complement strand
GAGATGCTGAATGAGGAAGAGCGCAAGTTCTGGGTTAAAAAGGGCGTTTTGAAGAGCTAGGTTTGCAAACAAAGACAGCGATGCGGTACGAGATGAGCCGGGATATAGCAGCGGCACTTGGCACTGTGCTCATAATCGGTGGTGGCCGTATGGGCCAGACGATATGCGCTGGGCTTTTGCAGATAGATGGCATTGTGCCGCAATCTGTTTGCGTTGCCAATCCTGGTGAGGAAAAGCGCAGGTTTATCGAGGAAACCTATGGTGTTCGCACCGTCGAATCGTGCACGCAGGGCTTGCCCGCAGACACCATTATCATCGCAGTGAAACCCAAGTTCGTCACGCAAGTGGCACAAGAGCTTGCAGAAGAGGGAATTCCCAACACGCGTGTTGTCTCGATTGCCGCCGGTATATCTACTTCGAGCCTTGCATCGGTACTAGGTAATGAATTGCCTATAGTTCGTGTGATGCCGAACACCCCATTGCAATGCGGCTTTGGCATGTCTGCGATTAGCGCATCGAGCTCGGCGTCTGAGGACGACTGCGAGCTCGTGCGCGAGCTCTTCTCGCATATGGGTCGTGCACTCATCATCGATGAAGAGTTCCAGGATGTCGCCTGCGCGATCAGCGGTTCGGGCCCCGCGTATTTCGAGCTTTTCTGCGAGACGATCGCGCGCGAAGGCGAGCGCCTCGGTCTCGATTACGAGACGGCATTGGAACTCTCATTGCAGACTATGTATGGAACCGCAGCGCTCATTGACACGACGCATCAGAGCCTTCCCGAGGCTATTGAGGCAGTGAGCAGTCCCGGCGGAACGACCGTTGCCGCGCTTGATGCGATGCGCAGCGCGGGTCTCGAAGAAGCTTTGCGCTGTGGCGTACGGGCCGCGACTCGCCGTTCAAAGGAGCTCGGTGCATGATTTTCGGTGGATTGTCGTTGTTAAAAACCATATTGCTTACCGTATGCGATTTATATGTCGCGATTATCCTCATCTACGTTCTCATGAGCTGGCTTCCGATGAAACGCGGGTGGGTAGAGGACGTGTACCGTTTTCTCGGAAAACTCAGCGATCCGCTTCTCAATGTATTCAAGCGTATAATTCCACCTATTGGTGGTATGCTCGACATCAGTCCAATTTTTGCAATTATCGTAGTTCAATTGATCGGGCGCCTTATTGCTCAGCTCTTATAGGGAAAGGACTCTAGACTATGGCAATTACCAAGGAAGACATCCAAAAAGAAGGCTTCGAGCATTCGCTGCGTGGCTATGACGTCGAGCAAGTGGACGTCTTTCTCGAGCGCGTCGCTTCTGAGGTCGACGAGATGAATCTGCGTATCGCCGATCTAGAGGGCCAGCTTTCAAAGGCGCAAGACCAGCTGAAACAGGCAAACGACAAGCTCGCGACGCTTGGAGATGCTGCATCTTCAGAGGAGCTTAAGGCGGCAACTGAACGCGAACAGGAGACGCGTGTCGAGCTCGAGCAGGCTCAATCCAAGATTGCAGATGCCATTGTGCGCGCAGAGCAGGCAGAAAGCCGCATGCGTGAGGCAGAGGCACGAGCAAATTCGGCAGAGGCTAAGCTCGAACCGCTCCAAGAGCAGCTCGCCGAGAAATCGAAGCTCGATTCCGCGATTGCAGAGGCGTTCATCGCCGCGCAGCGCAGCGCCGAGCAGATTAAAGAAGAGGCCCGCACCGAAGGCGACCGAATTTACCGCGAGTCGGAAGCAAAGGCGCGCGAGTTCATTCGCGAATCGCTTGCTAAAAAAGCGTCCGTCAATAACGAGATTGAGACGCTCCAGTCTTCGCTGCATAAATTCAAGGTCGAGTATCTCGCAATGCTCGACAGGTTCACGGCGCAGGCTAAAGGCGAATTCAACGATATCGAAGCCATTCTCGTGAGCGAAGAAGATATCAACGCCGTGCTTCCGAATATCGAGGACATGCCAGGGCTTACCGCGGAAGAAAGATCTGCGGCCGATCAGGTGCGTCTTTCCGACGATGATCTTCCCAAGCTCACGACCCAGCAGATTCCCCAGATAAACATTCCGTCTGTGTATCCGGAAGACTTAGATTAAGAGAGTGCGTATGCAGCTAGCCGTCTATGTCACGCCTAAGGCTGGACGCGATGCGGTTTGCGGCTGGCGCGAAAATGCGGATGGGTCGCGTGAACTTTCGGTAAAGGTGAGCGCGGCGCCGGAAAAAGGAAAAGCGACCAAGGCAGTCAGAGATTGCCTGGCCGCTTTTTTTGGCGTTCCCAAGAGCGGCGTCAAATGCACCCGCGGCGAGACGAGCCACCACAAGATGTTCGAGATTCCCATTTCGCAAGAAGAACTCGAAAGGCTGCTATAATCGCTTGCATGCGAAAGCGAGCTGGACGGCCGCGCTTCTGGCGCATATGCGTCCAGAAGTGAGGAAAGTCCGGGCTTTGTAGGGCAGGATGCCGGCTAACGGCCGGGCGGGGCGACCCGACGGATCAGTGTCACAGAAAAGAAAACTCCCCACGCCACTTTGGCGCGGAGAAAAGCTGAAACGGTGTGGTAAGAGCGCACCAGCGTTGCGGCAACGCAGCGGCTTGACAAACCCCATCCAAAGCAAGGGCAAATAGGGGTGCCATGGGTTGGCCCGACTCGCACCCGGGTTGCTCGCTTGAGGGTATCGGCAACGATACTCCTAGATAAATGGTCGTCTTAAAAGACAGAACCCGGCTTATAGGCTCGCTCTCGCATACAGTTTAGCCCTCCGGTTTCTTCAAGCTCTCGCAACGCATACTGCGAGTAGTCGCGCGACCTGTGTTGTCAGAGTCCTCATTTTTTGCAAGCTGCGAGAAATCGACAGTCCGGCCTCTGCATGCGAAGCCGCGCCTGGCGTTCAGCACGTCGTTGCCACGAGCCTGTAGTCTCGCCGGCACCTTTGCTCAAACTTCGCGCGGACGCGGGCTCGCATCCCGCAGCGGTTCTCCGAGCAACCGTTATGCGCACCTGGAGGCATGGGGTGCACATCCTGTGCTCAGGCAGTCTCGAGCTCGCGAGGAAGCACCGCTAGCGCTTCCTGCTCGTGTGGAACAGCGCCGGAGCACGCGCCCCATGCCCCGCACCCCGCTCCGCCGATAATTCATCCAAGCCGCAAGCTCGTTCACCTTTGGCCGAAACCCCAAAAGGTGTACGGGCCGGACTCTAGAATCCATACACCTTTGGCCCCGGAGACAAAAGGTGAACGACCCGGACTCTAGAATCCATACATCTTTGGCCCCGGAGACAAAAGGTGAACGACCCGAATTCTAGAATCCATACACCTTTGGCCGAAACCCCAAAAGGTGCACGGCCGCAGCCGGACGATCCGCACACCTTTGCCCCCAGGGGCAGAAGGTGAACGGCTCCGATAGAGAGGCCCGGCGCACCTTCGGCCGGAATCCCAAAAGGCGCATGGCCGTGCTGGGACTCGTCCTTGTATTCAACAGCGCTCATCCGTATTGCGGCTGTCAAATTCGGGCTATATCGAGGGCATCTGCGGAGCCGCCCTTAGGCTCGCGCTCTAATCTAGTCGATAAT
>CACZSV010000002.1 GCA_902783925.1 uncultured Coriobacteriaceae bacterium | reverse complement strand
GCTCGCATTCGTCGTGCTCTACAACCTGACGAACATCAATATCGGGGAGCGCTATCGCGAAATTGCCACCTTGAAGGTGCTCGGTTTTACTTTCCACGAGGTCAATGCGTATATCTACCGAGAAACCATGCTTCTTACAATCATCGGGGCAATCATTGGATGCGTACTTGGGGTGTGGATGAGCGGCTTTGTCGTTGTCACGGCTGAGGTTAATCAGATGATGTTCGGCCGCGAGATCCATCCACTGAGCTATGTCATTGCCTTAGTGCTGACAATGGTTTTTTCTGTCATCGTCACGATAGCTATGAGAAGAAAACTAAAGCGCATCGATATGGTCGAAAGTCTTAAATCGATCGACTGATTCGGGTCTTGCTCTGGCAGGGTGGTTTCAGGCGTTGAATCGCGTCTTCTTGCCGTAGGGGCGCGCTTAAGCGCGCCCCTACGGCATTGATTGTTGTTCGAGTAGGCTGAGCCGCCCCTGCGAGCCCATCCCGGTGAGCCGGCATGGCGTTCCTACAGAGGAATCTCGTGAACGATACGTTGGTATTTGGTTGCGCGGGCTGCGCCAACCCTCTCGATCGAACCTTCTTTTTGCATCTTCTGCAAGATGCGTTCAAGCGTTTTCTGGCTCATGGTCGGGTTTGCTTCGAGTATTTCGATTTTGCTCACGGGAGACTCGATTGTCTGGAAATACCTGCGAATGGTCTTTTCGTTGCTACCACGTACGCTGAGGGCGGACGTGCGTCCCGTCAGCTGAGCGTAGCAATTACCGACAACGCCGAGCATATATTCGACAAAGGGGAAGTAGTCATTCGTATTGTCTGCCCAGCCTTTGGCGCTTGCCTTGATTGCAGCGAAATACTCGTCTTTCGTGCGCTCTATCTCTGCATCGAGAGAAATGTAGCGGCCAATGGTGAAGTCGTTTTTGTTGAGCATGAGTAGAAAGACGAGCCGCGCCATGCGCCCGGTGCCAATCTCGAAGGGGAAGATGCAGATAAAATCGAGCATGAAGAGGATGCTGATGAGCAGGGGGCTGTAGACGTCTTCGCGGATAGCAGCGCTGTACGCATTGCACAGTTCGCGCATATTTGCGGGAATCTCAGAAGGGGAGACGCTGTCAGTGCGTACACCGTGAAAGCGCCTGGGGCCTTCTTGAGGAACGATACTCGATTCGCCGTATTGCATTGCAAGCACACGGTCGCTGCCACGCCATTTACCAGCGGTTTTCACATCGCTCATATATCTGAACATATCATCGTGGAGCTGAAGGATAATTGCGGGGGAGACGCGAAGAATATTGTATGTCTGGTCGACGGTTTCGAGCGCGTAGCGGTAACCGAGAACCGTACGGTCGTTTTCAGTGAGGTCGCGCACCTTTTTATCCACGAGCTCGCGAAGATGCTTTTCCGTAATTTTCACGCCCTCGATGCGACTCGAGGCACCTGCGCTTTGCGTCTTGGCAATTTCGTTGAGTTTTTCCAAAGTATTTTGGCCAGTTACGGTCGCAATGGGCAGAACACCTTTGCCTTCGTGAATCTTGGTCAATTGAGAGGTAATCTTCGGCGTGAAGAGCTCTTCAAGTGTCGTGTTATATGAAAATTCATGCATGATCAAAATCCTTGTTTCTAGAATGCAGGACAATCCGCCAAATGTGGGTAGATTATACTCGTCTATCCGCGCTAGTAAAATCCTCCATATATTATATTCGTATACAGGTACAATCGCATGTAATGAATGTGTCATGCGTTTTTGTTCAAGCGTCGATTGGAGATTCTCATGCCAGAAGACAATTCTTTCGGAACCAATCCTGAAACTCCTGCCGGGGCTTCGACAGAAAAGGCCATCGAATATGATTCCCGATATGCTCAGGATTCGCAAATTGTCGAAGCGGTCGTCGAGGATGCTGCGGAAGCTGCACAGGCTGCAAAGCCGCAGACTACCAAAGATATCTTTGTTGCCGAAGAATACGGAGATAGTTTTTCCGCGCTCGCGAGGAGCATGGAGCAGGGCTATGACCTCAAGATGAAGCGCAAGGCTTTCGATGAATATACTAATACGCTCAATACGCTCAAAAACGCCTACAACGACCGTTTGAACATCGCTCAGAACTTCAATGCCCTCGTAGAGGAGCAGCAACATATCATCGAGAAGAGCTCTGTAGATGTCGAATCATGTAATGACCGCGTACGGCAGATCGAATCGCAAATTGCCGCCAAGAACGATGAATTCGCTCGCTTGAAGAAAGATCAAGCACAGGCGCTCAAACCTTTTGAAGACGAGCTGGCTCGCTGCGAGACTGTTCTTGCCTCTGCAAAAGATGAATTCAAACAGGTTAAGCAGCAGCGCGATTCGCTCGATCTGTTTGACGCTACATCGCAAGATACCCAGAGTGTGCAGGATTCCCATGATAGGATCGTTGCCGATGTCGAGGCGAAATATGAGTCTGCCAAGACAGCTCAGAAGGATGCTCAAAGGGCCCTTGACGCTCAAGCAAAGGCGAATAAAGCCGAGCAGCGCAGGATGAGCGATGAGATCAAGAAGCTTAATTCTGAAAAAGCCGCTGCAGTCAAAGAGACGCAGGAGCATCAAAAGCGCGTCGACGCCGCCAACGAGCGCATCGCGTTTTGCAATCATGTCATAGCGCATCCCGAAGAGACGGAAAGGATGCAGCAGCGTATAACAGAAAACGAGGCTACCGCAGCTGAGATGAACGCGCAGATCGAGCAGCTCGCATCTGTTCATGCACAAAGCGTCAAAGCGTCCTCGAAAGCTCGCGGTGTCATAATAGCTGCTGCGGTTTTTATCGTCATCGTTATTATTCTGTTCTTCGTCGTCGGGAACCGCTAGATCTGTCGTTGAGCAATTATTCGTAGTTGCAAGGGCTCGCTAAATCGCGCCCTTGCAACTCTGCGCGCCCTTTGCAATTATTCTCGTAGTGGCGGTGTTTTCCCTGCTCGAGCACTGAAACGCAGGGCTCGATATTACTATGTCTCACAAAGACGCTGCAATGATAATGCGATGTTTCAGCGTTTGCCGGAAAGCGCCCCCAGAATGCCGCGCACGAGCCCGTTCGTGACGGTTCGGGTAGCACTCGTGAGAACAGAATTCGCCGCTCTCTCGAGCTCCCGCTTACGGCGTGCCTCTTCTTCGAGCTGTTTCTTATAAGCGCGCTCAGCCTCGCGTTCGAGCTCCTTTTCGCGACGCACGCGTTCCTTTTCCTCGGCGGCTATCTGGCGTTCGAGTTCTTTCTGTGCGGCGATGCGCTCTTTCTCCGCCTGCTTTTCGGCGGCTATTCGCTCCTTTTCGGCCTGCTTTTCTGCCGCTATCCGCTGTTTTTCGAGCTCAGCCTCTGCAGCCTGCTGCTCGGCGAATTCTGCGGCGGCACTCGCCTTAGCGTCAAGCAGCTCGTAGGCGCTTTCTCTGTCGATGGCATCTTTGTATTTGGCGTTAAGCGGGCTGTTGTCGATGCAGTATCGCTTGTCGTCTTCTGATGCCGAACCCATCGAGCATGCAGGGGCTATGACCATGGCACGCTGCACGATCTGCGGCTTTCCGTCCTCATCGAGGAAGCTGACGAGCGCCTCACCCGTCGCAAGCTCGGTAATCGCCTCTTTTGTGTCGAAATCCGGATTAACCCGGAAGCTCTCAGCAGCTGCTTTGATCGCCTTTTGCTCCGCCGGCGTATATGCACGAAGGGCGTGCTGCACGCGGTTGCCGAGCTGGGCTAATACCTCGCTGGGAATATCGGCAGGATTTTGCGTGATGAAATAAACGCCGACACCCTTGCTGCGTATGAGCTTGACGATCTGCTCGACCTTGTCGAGAAGTGCATCCGGGGCGTCATCGAAGAGCAGGTGCGCCTCGTCGAAGAAAAAGCACATCTTGGGCTTATCGACATCTCCTGCTTCTGGGAGCATGTCATAGAGCTCCGAAAGCATCCACAGCAGGAAAGTCGAGTAGAGCAGGGGAGACTGAACGAGCTTGACGCAATCGAGGATATTCACATACCCTGCACCACTCGAGTCGCAGGCGAGCCAATCGGCAATGTCAAGCGCTGGCTCTCCGAAGAAAATGTTTCCGCCTGCATCTTCGAGCTGAAGCAACGCGCGCTGAATTGCGCCAACCGATTGTTTTGCTATCTGTCCGTACGTGGTGGTGTATTCATTTGCATGTTCGCCGATATAGGCGATCATGGAACGCAGATCCTTGAGATCAAGTAGGAGAAGGCCCTCGTCATCGGCTACATGAAACGCGATGTTGAGGACGCCTGCCTGGACATCGGTCAAGTTGAGCAGGCGTGCCAGCAATACGGGACCCATTTCTGTAATGGTGGTCCTCACCGGTGTGCCCCCTTCTCCATACACATCGAAGAATCTCACGGGACATGCATGGAAATCGTAGTCCGTGATGCCGAGCTTTTCCAAACGCGCCACGAGTTTTTCCGTTGCATCGCCGGCTACCATCATTCCCGAGACATCGCCTTTGATATCCGCGAGAAAGGTGGGAATA
This sequence comes from uncultured Coriobacteriaceae bacterium, assembly GCA_902783925.1. GTDB lineage: Bacteria > Actinomycetota > Coriobacteriia > Coriobacteriales > QAMH01 > QAMH01. The sequence goes on along the minus strand of CACZSV010000002.1, from coordinate 2,930 downwards.
CCCGCATCGCTCATGGATTGCGCGATGGTCTTAAGCGTTACCGTTTTTCCCGTTCCCGTCGCACCTGCGATAAGACCGTGCCGGTTAGCCATATTGGGAGAGAGGTATACAGATTCCTTGCCCTGTGCAATGAGAAGCTTTCCATCTTTATACATGCGCAATCCTCCTTTGCTGCTTGCATTGAGCATATATTAATCGCAAATCTGCTTGTCTGTCGCTCACGTTGCCAATATAGCGTGAGTTCTTTCTGCTAGAATTTGCGAATATTTTATGGATTTACCTTACGTACGTATGCATGGAGGCTCTGCTATGGATTTTCTCATAGAAGTAACAGGCAATATCGATTCTTGGATGTACACGTATCTGCTCGTGATACTTCTCGTGTTTGCGGCTGTGTATTTCACCATCCGCACCAAGTTCGTGCAGATTCGCTATATCAAGGACATGTTCAAACAGCTCACTGAGAAAAAACATGTCGAGGGTGAAAAGTCGATATCCTCTTTCCAGGCCCTCATGGTATCTACCGCATCCCGTGTGGGTACGGGCAATATCGCCGGCGTTGCGGTGGCTGTGGGGGCAGGCGGTCCGGGTGCCATTTTCTGGATGTGGCTCATGGCCTTGCTCGGCGCGGCTTCCGCATTCGTCGAGTCTACGCTCGCGCAGATCTGGAAAGTGCGTGGAAAGGACGGAGAGTTCCGAGGCGGACCTGCGTATTACATTCAGCAAGCGCTTCATTCCCGTGGATTCGGCATTCTCTTTGCCATCCTCCTGATTCTCTGCTATGCATACGGCTTCAACGGCCTTCAGGCGTATAATTTGACAAGTGCCACGCAGAGCTATGTTCCCGCCGATGCGACGGGGACCTTCGCCATCGCTATCGGTATCGTGCTTGCCGTGCTCACGGGCTTTGTCATTATCGGGTCTTCGAGCCGCATCTCCACCATCGCTTCGATTCTCGTTCCCATCATGGCTGGCGTCTATCTTTTGCTCGGCCTTGTCATTACCATCGTGAATATCGGCAATGTCCCTGCTATGTTCGGCTATATCAATACGATGGCGTTTGATTTCTCGTGGATGAAGACGGTCACCGACCCGCAATCATTCTTTGGCGGCCTTGCCGGATCCATGACTATGCTCGGCATCAAGCGCGGCCTCTACTCCAACGAAGCGGGCATCGGCTCTGCGCCAAACGCAGCTGCGACTGCATCCGTTAGCCATCCCGTAAAGCAGGGTCTCGTGCAGTCGCTTTCCGTCTATATCGATACGCTGTTCATCTGTTCGATTACCGCGTTCATTCTCATGATTTACTATGTGAATATGGGCGGAATTCCCATCGATCCCACAACGGGAGAGGCGCTTACAGGCATGCCTCTTGTCCAGGCGGCTGTCTACAGCGGCTTGAGCGTTCTCAATGTCGGAGGTATCGACATGGGCGCTATCGGTATGGGCATGATCACTTTCGCCGTCGTTGCGTTCGCGTTTTCGAGCCTCATCGGCAACTATTTCTACGCTGAAGGCAATATCGTCTACATCACGCACAGCAAGATGGTCATGACGGTCTTCCGTTTCACCTGCCTTGCGGCGATATTCGCTGGCTGCATTGCCCCGTTCGATCTTGCCTGGAATCTCGCGGACATCTTCATGGGACTCATGGCAATCGAAAACCTCATCGTCATCCTCATCCTTGGCAAATGGGCTTTCAGGGCGCTCGATGATTACGGTGCTCAGAAAAAACGCGGGCTTGATCCCGTATTCGTCGCAGATGCGATTCCTGGTCTGCCAGAGACGCAATGCTGGCATCTGGGTAAAGACGACCTCAAGGATTTGGGACGAAGCAGCGAGCCGCTTTTCGAGTATCTCCGCGAGGCTTCTGGTCTCGACGATTCTGTATTTGCTGCTCCTGATATGAGTGCGCTGCACAATGACAGCGCCACTGCCCGCAGCGCACGCGAAGCCATCGAGGGCGCTGACGAGGCTGTACTGGCAGCCGAAAAGGCCGCTGCCGCAGCCGAGAAAGCTGCTGCCGCAGCCGCAGCTGCCGCAGCGGCTGCCAGCAGCGCCGCCGAAGCCGCAACGGAAATTGAAGAAAAGACATCTGGTAATACGACCGAAAGCGAGGACTAAGCTCATGGCCTATCTACCGCAGGCACAAGAGACTGTTTGGCAAACATCCGATGAATTCGACGCGAAGCGAGCCGCCGTGCTCGTCGTCGACGTCCTAGGCGGCGTTGACGGTCCAACGCCGGGCTTGGAGGACATGGCCGGTAACTGCGTGAAGATCGTTAAAGCCGCGCGCCGTGCGCAAATCCCCGTCATTTTTGCCAATGATGCTCACATCGAAGGGCTTGATAGGGAAATTGAGCTCTGGGGCGAACATGGGATGCGCAATACGCAAGGCGGAACCCCGCTGGCGGAGTTCGAGGTATGCGAGGGAGATTTCATCATCCCCAAACGCAGATACAACGCCTTCTTCCAGACCGACCTCGACATCACGCTGCGAGAGCTTGGCGTCGACACGCTTGTCGTCGTCGGCTGCGATACGAACATTTGCGTTTCGCATACTCTGGCAGGCGCGTACTTTCTCGGCTACAAGAGCATCGTCCCCGCCGATGCCACCGGCACCTTCCTCATCGGCGACCAGGAAAGCGGCTTGACGTACTTCACACGCTGTTATGATTCGCGCGTCGTGACGACGGATGCCGTGATCGAGTATTTCGCCCAATAATCATCTGACGAGGTCGAGATGGAACCAATCGAGTTTTCCTGCTCTGAGTCTCTCGCATCGCCTATCATCGGGATCGTTCCCACGCAGATGCCCGAAGAGCATATCTTCCGTGTCAATGACCATTACATCAATTCCATCGTGCTTTCGGGTGGCGTGCCGCTCATTTTCCCTTTGACCTATAACGAGCAGGTATATAAACGCCTGC
>CACZSV010000001.1 GCA_902783925.1 uncultured Coriobacteriaceae bacterium | reverse complement strand
CGCCGATCTCGTTTCCATTCGCATCGCGCAAGACTTCGTACCAGGCAACATAGGAATACGTGCCCGGCGAGTATTCAAAGGTCGTGTCTTCGGTGGCCTCACTTATAGTATTAGAGTAATAGGTGTAGCGATCCGCACCGGCATAGGCGCGGTCATGGTTGACGTAGAAATACGTACCCGAGCTCGACTCAACATAATCGCGAGTTACGTGTGTGTATTCACCAATGGGGTCGGCATCATAGGTGTTATTGAAGTAAGTAGCACCAGTGCCTTGCAGACGCCCTTCGTCGTCGTAGTGGTAGAGCGCGCCGTAGTTCGGGTCGATATCGACTTTGAACTTCACGGGTTCCCAGCCGGCGTACACGGTTAGATCGCGGTCTGGCATGGTCATGGATTTTAAGTCGGCCGTGATAGTGCAGTCCTTGTCCATGTACCAGCCGCTAAAGGTATAGAGAGCGTTCCCATCCTTGACCCGGGAGGAAGTCGGATTGGTGGGAATATGGCCAGAAAGCGATTCCTGATATGCAATTCCAGATTCCGCAGCGGGCATCGTGCTCGCGCCTTCGCCTGTCACCGAATCAGCGAAGGTGAGCGTGTGGGTCGTTTGCTGGCTTGGCGTGTACGAGCCAACACGGTCATAACATACGTTGAGCGTTGCGACCTGTTTTCCATTAGTGACGGTCGTCGAAGTGTCGGAACGCACATTGTTGAATTTGTAGGTGTAGCCTTCATATACCCTATCAGCCTTGAACGAATCGGGTACCGTTACCGTGTCTCCGATTTCTGCGGGATACGCGAAGGTCTCGGCATACTCGTAGTTCTTATCGGCGTCGGGAAGCCCGGTCGCGTCCGTTGTCTTCTGCGTCTCCACGACAACGTTATAGCTCGCACCCCATTTTGCATAGAGGGTGGCATCGCCGCGAAGATAAAGGCGCCCGGCGCTGATATAGACGTTTCCATCGTCAGCAGACGCAACAAGAGCACCGTTCTCATCGGTAATCTGGGTGCCGTAGCTGACAACTTCGACAGTCTCGCCTGCAATTACATAGGAATGCAGCGTCCCTGTCCACCATCCCTGGAAGGTATATCCTTCGCGCGATGTCTTCGGCAGCGGTGTCGGCGTGACGGGGTCGCCAGCAAAATACCTGGCGGGCGGAACATACGATGCGCTCAATCCTGACTGGGCCGCATAATATGTCAGCCAGTTGATATTCTTATACACTGGATACAAATCGGTGTTTCCGGTAATGGTGATACATCCATCAGCATCCGGTGTAATGACAGACACGTCGTTGCCCAGGTCGTCTTTCGCCGCTCCGGGGGTCGAAACCGGCGTATACGACCAGCCGAGAAACGCCATCTTGGAATCGTCGCTGCTCGCATAGATAGCGCTCAAATCACTGATTTTGACCGTTGCGGTCCTTACGGTACCGCCCGTTACTTCCCCGCGACGCGTATAGGCGGTTGGGAACGCCTTGGATGAACTATCGTACTGATCGTGGAAGCTCACGTACAGATAGTCCTTGTATACGGCATACAGGTTAACGGCGCTGTCTTCAGTAATGGTAATGTTGTCGAAATCGTAGGGCTTGTCAGCCAAGACAAGCTGGCCGCCAACGTATTCGCCTTCATACCAACCAGCGAAAACCTTGTCTTCTCTTGGAGTAAGCTGAGGAACGACGAGCTCGCCACTGGTTTTGACTCTTTGGCTATATACGGTATGACCCTCGCTATCCGTGAAGGGATACTCCGAATAGCCACTCGCATCGCTATTCGGCACGAAGAACGTGTACGTGCAGCGTGGCGTGACAACCGTTCCACCGCTCACAATTACATATACGCTGAAACCCGTTGCTGCAAACGTTACACTGTTGCCCTTGATCGAATAGTCCTTGATAACCTCAACCGTACCGTCATCGCGGATATGCCATATCTCCAAATTCTTGCCTTTAGAAATGGCATCATCGGTAATCGAGACCTCTATGGGATGCTCGGCGCTCGGTTGGTATTGCCCACCGGCAGCTTCAAGCGAGATATCGTATGCCGCCAGAGCAGTTACCTGCTTTTCTCCGCTCGATTCAGAAGAATCGCCAGTTTCTTGGCCGTTTTTAGACTCGTTGGCTAATATACTCGAGGCATTATCATCGATGCGCGATGCCACAGGCTGAAGATTTGCGTAGTTTTGCGTAACGTCGAGCGCTTCTCCCGAGGTGCCCTGGGGCATCGATCCTTCTAAGACCACATCTCCCAATTCGAGTTTTGCATCCTCGAAGCCAATTTCATGCACGAATGCGAGGCTATCACCGGAGTTCATGGCTACTGGTGTCGTGTCCAAAGACGAGGACACGGCTTCGCCGAGCGCGCCATTATTCACCCGATACACCGAAAAACCTGCGCTGTTGCCCTGCTGGGCTGCGGCGTCTGACGGCTTTACGCTGAGCCACAGCGCCGTCCCAAAAACGGGGTTGGGATCGGCAATCGCACGAAGTGATCCGACGAGCTCCATCGTTGCGGGAAGGCCCGAGACCTGGGCGTTCTCCGTGGTGACGCTGGATGAGCGCGGACCGAGCACTTTCACATCGGAATCTGCTACGCGCAGGGAGGCACGTGGCGTGACCACTCCGGCCAAGCCGAGCTCCGTCACCAGGTCCGTGGTAAAGCTCAACTTAACGCGGCTCTGCTTTTCTTCGTCTGTCTCATTCAGAGGATCGACAGGCATCTTGGTTTCGTTGGACACGGCAAGAGATTGATAGCCCGTCTGGGCAAATTGGCTCGTGGTCGTGTAGGCGTTCACGGCCGCTTCGATCTCGTTTGACTGGCTGCGATCGATTGCGTCGGTTTCGATCGACACCCGCACAGGTGCGCTCGGCTGGACTATTGCGTTTGCGCTTACGATGGAAATATCGAGATGCTTGGTGAAGAAAACGTAATCGCCCTCATCTGCGCGAACCTTCAAAGCATCGGAAAGCTTCGCATCGCGATCTGCAAGTTCGGCTGCGCTGACAAAGCTCTCGTAGTCATACGGCCGATTGGCATAGTTCGCTTTGTTCGTTTCGTAGTCAGCAGGAGTCTGCTTCAGCTCGACGAGCTTGATCGTAGCGTCATCGGGAATATTCGCATCGCTTCCGTACGTTATGGTCACGGTGTAGTGATAGCCTTCGGGCGTTGCGATTGACTGTTTGATTGTGGAGTTCTGATCGGCGCTTTGCTCCGGCTGAGCAGCGGACAGCTCAGATATAACAGCATCTGCGCTTGCGGGCGAAGCACCCGTATTCGATGCCGTCGAAGAAGCATTGGTGGCGGCGCTAGAAGACGAGCTGCTCGATGAGCCAATGGCAGCAAGCGCCGAAGGGCTGATGCCCATCGTGCACATCACGGCAGTCATCAAAACCGCAATTGCCGAGCGCACGGGCGACTTGGCATTCGCGCGTCTTCTGCCTCTCGCTTTCCTATGTTTCGAAACGCTACTCACACGTACCGCCTAGCCTATCTTCTATTGACCAGCGCAATCTCAATTGCCGGCCAGTCTCCATAGTGTTGTTCAAGATGGTTCGAGAAACCCGTTTTCAGCGAATCGTCGGACAAACCCGCCAATTGCTTAATCGTCTTAAAGGGATAATTGCCCTGCTGATCAGTCATAAGCCATGAATCGTACGGGGTCGCATCCGTCAAAACGCCTGCAACGGTGCTCTCGTATGCGCCGGTGTTCGACTCCGCGATAGTCGCATTTGCAAAGTTCTCGTCGCTGCCTACAGCGGTCACGGTCGGGTCCACCGAGCGCAGATATGCAGGATAATAGCCATTTGTTTGCGTCAAGATCGCACCGCTTCCCAGATTGCCCACGAGCGCTCCACGCGTATCTCCGCCCGTCAGGCCCGTCGCAAATGCATTTGCAAGCGAGCTGTTGCCGGTCATGTTGCCGATCAATCCACCTGCGGTATCGCCAGATGCCGAGCATGTGGAATAGCAAGCGGTGATTGGGCAGCTGCTTGCCACGCCAACCAAGCCGCCAGCATATCCATCTGCGCTCACGTTGAACGAGCTGTCGGAATATGCGCCGTTAGAGGTATGCCCACCGGCATAGCTTTGCGAAATCGTGGTGCCGCTGGCAGAACCCACCAGGCCGCCTGCTGCCGAGCCACTCGAGCGCACGATCACGGCTGCTGCGCTACGCGTGATGCTTCCGCCCGTCATGGACCCGACAAGACCGCCGACATTGCCGGTGCCGATAACTTCGCTTGTGGTGTTAGTGATGTCGTGGTGCGCGAGCACACCGCTGATTGAGGTGTTCGTCGCTTCGCCAGCCAAGGCACCGACATTTGCGGGCCTAGTTGCGCCCATGCCGAAGTTCACAATCTCGAGGTCAGACACCTTAGCGTTCTGAAGAGAGCCGAATATTCCCCCATTTGACGTAGATGACCAAGATACTGTTACATCCGATATTTGATGCGAATAGCCGCGATAATCGAGCGTTACCGCAGT